>CAMCBC010000019.1 GCA_945872775.1 Spirosoma fluviale
ATATTTGAGGCCTAAAATAGCACATTTTGATCAGTACCCTATGGCAAAGAAAACTGCAGCGGCAAAGACCAAGGTAAACTACTCCAAAGAAACTTATGCTTTCTGGTACGAAAGCATGCTTTTAATGCGACGTTTTGAGGAAAAAGCAGGTCAATTGTATGGCCAACAGAAAATCAGAGGATTTTGTCACTTATATATTGGCCAAGAAGCTTGTGCTTCTGGTGCAATCACTGCCTTGACCAAAGACGATAAGTGGATCACTGCTTACCGTTGCCATGCACACCCACTAGGCCTAGGCACTGATCCCGGAGCCATCATGGCAGAGCTATACGGTAAAGCCACCGGAACCACCAAAGGCAAAGGAGGCTCCATGCACATTTTTGACAAGGAACGAAATTTCATGGGCGGCCACGGAATTGTAGGAGCGCAGATCCCGATGGGTTTGGGCGTTGCCTTTGCAGAAAAATATGCTGGCACCAAAAATCTTTGCATTGCCAAAATGGGTGATGGCGCACTTCGCCAAGGAGCAGTGCACGAGGCTTTTAACTTGGCCATGCTTTACAAAAGCCCGGTGATCTTTGTGATCGAAAACAATGGCTATGCCATGGGAACTTCTGTAGCGCGTACCTCCAATGTAACGGAACTGTATAAGATCGGGGAAGCCTACGATATGCCTTCTTTCCCTGTGGATGGAATGAATGTGGAAGCAATTCACGAGGCGGTGGCTGAAGCAGCTGCAAGAGCGCGTCGCGGAGATGGGCCTACACTATTGGAGTTTAGAACTTACCGATTCAAAGGACACTCCATGTCCGACCCTCAGAAATACCGCAGTAAGGAGGAAGTAGAAGAGTACAAGCAGCGCGACCCAATCGAGCAGGTGTTGGCTACCATTCGTGAAAACGAACTTCTATCCGAAGCAGAGATTGAAGCAATCAATAAAAAAGTAAAAACCCAGGTGGAGGATGCAGTGAAGTTTGCTGAGGAGTCTCCTTGGCCAGATGGAATGGATGCCTTCAAGGACGTATACGTTCAGGAGGACTATCCATTTGTGATGGAATAAGTACTGAGAAGGCCCGCACAGGCATTGCTTGTGTAATTGATAAAAACCGTATATTTGCGACCGAAAATTCAGCAACATGGCTAAGAAAGAAACAAAAAAATCAGAGCAAAACGAACTAATCGAAAACCCTGAGGTAATCGCAGAGAAATTAGTTCCTGGTGAGGATTTTTTGAAAAGTAACAGTAAAATATTAGCAGGTATCTTTGCGGTAGCTGTAGTATTGATTGGTGGCGTTTTATTCTTCCAATACAATACCCAACAACAAAATGAAAAAGCCCAAGCAGAGATGTTTCAGGCGGTGTATTTCTTTGAGCAGGATAGCGTAGACTTTGCGCTCAATGGAGATGGCATCAACAAGGGTTTTTTGACCATCATTGAAGACTACCCTCGTACGGATGCGGCCAACTTGTCGCATTTCTACACGGGTTCCATTTACCTTTCCCAGAAGAAATTTGAAGATGCGTTGACGCACTTGGAAGAATTTTCTTCAGATGATTACTTGGTGCAGGCCAAAGCGTATTCCTTGATTGGTGATGCAAACTTGGAGTTGGGCAAGACCGAAGAGGCGATTGCACAATACACCAAAGCTGCTCGTACAAACGAAAACAAGTTTATGTCTCCAAAATACCTCGCCAAGCTAGCTGTAGCTCAGGAAGAAGCGGGTAAAGTAGAAGATGCAATCAAGACCTATACCGAGATCGAAGAGAAGTACTACGAGTCCTTTGAATTTGCTGCGGCACGAAAACATAAAGCACGCTTGGAAGGCCTTGCCGCTAAGTAATGCGTTGTAAATGCATACTAGAAGAGTAAGGCGCTTGGTGTCTTACTCTTTTTTGTTTTAACCCCATTATTACCCTCAGTTCTTATGGCCAGTTCCCAAAAAAATCTCAGCGATTACAGCTCCGCAAACTTAACTGACGTCTCCAAAAAGCGATTTGCTATTGTGGTATCCGAATGGAATGCCGAAGTGACCGAGTCCTTGTACTCTGGTGCTTATGAAACCTTGGTTCAGCATGGCGTAAATCCCAAAAACATTGTTCGCAAGCAAGTGCCAGGATCCTTCGAACTTACCCTAGCCGCTCAGTGGTGTGCACAGGATGAGCAGATCGATGCGGTAATTTGCCTGGGATGTGTGATCCAGGGGGAAACCCGCCACTTTGATTTTATCTGCGATGCCGTCGCCCATGGCATCACACAGGTAAGTTTGAAATACAACAAACCGGTCATCTTCGGTGTGCTCACCCCAAATACCCAGCAGCAGGCCCTAGACCGAGCGGGAGGAAAGCATGGCAACAAAGGCGATGAGGCTGCGATTACGGCCATTAAAATGCTTGGATTCTAACCTATTAAGCTGATCAACGCGTGAAAATAATGAAGTTTGGAGGGACCTCCGTAGGTCGTCCCGAACGGATGTATCAAGTAAAGGACTTGATCACCCGAAGTACTGAACCCACTGTAGTAGTCCTTTCTGCCCTTTCCGGCACCACCAATGCCCTAGTGGGTATCGGCGAAGCCTTGGCGGCTGCCGATAAAGCACTCGCCAAGGAGCGGATTGATATCTTGCATGCCCATTATTTGAACTTCTATCCGGAACTTTTGAAAAGCCCTGCCGCAAGAACCAAAGCGGAGGATATTTTGAAAGAGCATTTTGAGTTTCTCAACATCCTCCTCAAAATCTCCTTCAATGAGGCGATCCAACGGGATATCCTCGCTCAAGGCGAACTACTATCTACCAAACTTTTTCATACACTACTGGAAGAACTCGAAATTCCTGCAGTGTTGCTGCCTGCACTAGACTTCATGAGCATCGATGAAAATTCGGAGCCGGAGCTGGGAAAAATTTCGGAGCGTTTGAAAGCGATACTTGCCCAATATCCAGATCAGCAGCTTTTCATCACCCAAGGCTATATCTGTAAAAACCACCGCAACGAGGTAGACAACCTGAAGCGTGGGGGAAGTGATTACACGGCTTCTCTAGTGGCGGCAGCAATTCAGGCCTCCGTTTGCGAGATTTGGACAGACATTGATGGCATGCACAACAACGATCCCCGAGTTTTGGACCGCACGCGTCCCATCGCCGAGCTCTCCTTCGATGAGGCCGCCGAGTTGGCCTACTTTGGGGCTAAAATTCTACACCCTGCTTCCATTTGGCCAGCACAATTGCATAATGTGCCCGTTAGACTTCTGAATACCATGGACCCTGCTGCAGCAGGTACCCTGATCAAGGCAGAAGTAGCCGAAACAGGTGTAAAAGCCATTGCTGCCAAGGATGGCATTACTGCCATCAACATTAAATCCAGCCGCATGCTTTTGGCTTATGGATTTTTGAGACGGATTTTTGAAGTCTTCGAATCCTTCAAGACTCCAATTGACATGATCACTACCTCCGAAGTGGCGGTGTCGGTGACTATCGATGACTTGAGTCATTTAGATCAAATTGTAGAAGAGTTACGCCGCTTTGGTACGGTAGAGGTGGACTCCAATCAGGCCATAGTATGCGTGGTAGGAAATCAAGTTGCCGAAACGAAAGGGGTGATTCAATCCGTCATGGATTCCTTGGTGGACATTCCTGTTCGGATGGTGTCTTTTGGCGGTAGCAAGCACAATGTATCCATCTTGATCGATGCGCAATACAAAGTGCAGGCCTTGAAAAACCTCAATGAGGGAGTATTTACCTGGTAAATAAAAATAGCACAATGACTACTCCCAAACCTGGATTTCTGCAGCGTCTTCAAAGCAAATGGCAACTGAAAAGCTTGACCCAAGTGCTGTTGGTCTTGCTAGTCTTTGCCTGCACGGGGACAACCATTTTGTTGATCAAAAACCCGCTTCTTGCTTTTTTTGGCATTGAAAGAGGAGGCGACCAAGGACTGCGAAACACCATTGCCTATTTGCTGCTGGTGTTGCCCTTGTACCAAATTATGCTTTTGGTGTATGGCTTTATTTTTGGGCAGTTTCGATTTTTTTGGGAAAAAGAAAAGCAGTTGGTGCAGCGAATAGGCAAGCTGTTTACCCGCAAAAAATCATAATTCTACCCGATTAGCTGATTCGGCTCCAGTTGACGGCCGTGTTTTTTTGTGCCCTCACCTGTCTCAGGATGGCGAAGTGTTCTGGGCTCTCCAAGGTCGGATCTGCGGCCAATACCTGCTGTGCCGCATCTCTAGCCAAGGTCAATAGCGCGGCATCCTTACTCAAATCTGCAATCAAAAGGTCGGTAATCCCACTCTGCTGGGTACCCATCAAGTCACCCGGTCCACGAAGCCTCAAGTCCACATCTGCGATTTCAAATCCATCGTTGGTGCGTACCATCGTATCCAAGCGAACGCGGGAATCGCGGCTGAGCTCCACCTTGCTCATCAAGATGCAGTAACTCTGTTCTGCACCTCGTCCCACTCGCCCACGAAGTTGATGGAGTTGAGAAAGCCCAAATCGTTCTGCATTTTCAATGATCATCACCGAGGCGTTGGGCACATTGACTCCTACTTCAATCACGGTGGTGGCCACCATGATTTTGGTTTCCCCTTTCACAAAGCGCTGCATTTCGTAGTCCTTGGCATCGGCTTTCATGCCTCCATGGACGATGCTTAGGGGCACCTGCGGAAAAGCCCGAGCAATGCTTTCGTAGCCATCCATCAGATTTTTGAGGTCCAGGCTTTGGGACTCTTCGATCAAAGGATAGACGATATATACTTGTCTCCCTTTCTTGATTTCCTCCTGTATAAAACCAAAGACTTTCAGCCTGTCCTTGTCGTAGCGGTGAACTGTTTGAATGGGCTTTCTCCCCGCTGGAAGTTCGTCAATTAGGGACACCTCCAAATCCCCATAGAGGGTCATGGCCAAGGTTCTAGGAATAGGGGTAGCCGTCATGACGAGCACATGGGGCTGGTACTGCTCGTTCTTGGCCCAAAGTTTGGCCCGCTGCGCTACGCCAAAACGATGCTGCTCGTCGACGATGGCTAGTCCTAGGTTTTTGAATTGAACTACTTCTTCCAAGAGTGCATGCGTTCCAACCAAGAGGGTCAACTCTCCGGATTCCAAGGCTTCATGTAGGACTTTTCGAGCGGCTTTTTTGGTGGAACCTGTAAGCAAGGCAATCTGCAGTCCCATAGCTTCGGCATATGCCCGCAAACCTTCGTAGTGCTGGTTGGCAAGAATCTCGGTGGGAGCCATAATGCAGGTTTGTGCCCCAGAGCCGATCGCTAGCAACATGCTGATAAAGGCCACCATGGTTTTGCCACTGCCCACATCTCCTTGAATCAGGCGGTTCATCTGCTTGCCTGATTTCATGTCTTCAAAAATTTCCCGAATCACGCGCTTTTGGGCATTGGTGAGTTCAAAGGGGAGATGTCGGGTGTAAAAGTCGGTCAGTAGCTGAGTAGATCGGAGGACCTGCCCCATTGATTTTTCGGTTCGGGTGACTTTCAAGGTAAGCAAGCGCAGTTGCAGGTAAAAAAACTCCTCAAACTTCAAGCGCTTTCTTGCTTGGGAAAGACCCTCAATACTATTTGGGAAGTGGATTTGTCTCAGGGCTTCCTTTTTTCCCACTAGTCGGTACTGCTCTAGAATTCCGGGAGACAAGGTCTCTTGCACCTGCGGATATACGAGCGGGAGCAGCTGCTCCAAAATTCGAGAAATCCCTCTAGAATCTAGGTAGCGAATCTTGAGTTTCTCTGTGGTAGAGTAGACCGGCTGAAATTTATTTCGCGTCTCATTGGCCGCAGCAATGGGTTCCATCTCCGGGTGGGCCATGCTCCATTTGCGTCCATAAAGGGCAGGTTTGCCCAAAAAAATAAAAGAGCCACCTAATGGCAGTCTTTTGAGTACCCAGGTGATGCCCTTAAACCAGGTCATCTCCATTTCCCCAGTGTCGTCTACCACTACAGCTACTAGCCGTTTTTTGGGCCCCATGCCCACCAAATCGATGCTCTTGATGCGAGCGATCACTTGGACATGCTCCAGCTCTTCGTGGAGGTCTTTGATTTTTACGAAGGTGCTGCGATCCTCGTAGCGAAACGGGTAGTGCTGCAGCAGGTCCCCGTAGGTGAATATGCTCAGCTCCTTGTTCAGCAGTTCAGCCTTCTGTGGGCCAACCCCCTTGAGGTATTCGATGCGGGTATCAAAGATGGTAGACAAAGGCTTCTGATTAGGATGGAACAAGTTACCGCAGACCATTGAATTTTGCCAAGGGTTTGCAGGAAATTGTCAGGTAAAGACAAGCACTACTTCTTTGAATTACCTTTCTTGAAGTTTTGCGGCAAAATCGGCAAATCGACTGCGGTGTTCCTGTTGGCTCTGGAGGAGGGCCAATTGATTTTTTGCTCGGTGTAGGTTTTGAAGGGGATAGCTTACGCGGTAGTAAACATTGCCCTCGAGGTGGTCGGTGAGGAACCTGAGTCCCATGATCAGGGTCATGATTTCTCCTCCAAGCAGGAGTGATTTCGCTTCAAGTGGAGTCAATGCTCCATTTAACCCTTCAAGATAGCCCGCAAGGAGCTCTTCAAACAGTTCTGGGAGTTCTTGAATTTGATTCCAATCGGTGGAGGTTTCCGGTAGGCTGCAGGCAACTGTTCGTACCAGATCCCCAAAATCATACATCAGGTATCCTCCCATCACCGTATCCAAATCCACAACTGCTTCCACTTGGCTGAATGTATTCGAAAAAATCAGGTTATTGATTTTGGTGTCGCTGTGGGTAACCCGTAGCGGGAGATGGTTGCGTTGCTCCTGGTACCAATTCACCAAGGGCAGCTGGGCTAAATACCCTTGGAGAAGTACTTGCTCCTCTTCTGGGAGTGAGGGAAGCTGTTTGGCTACTTCTTGAAGGCGTGCAAATCGAAGATCTAGCCGATGAAAGTTGGGGATGGTCTCTTCAAATGCTGCTGCGGGCAGCTGCTGGCTCCAGGAGGCAAACTTTCCATAGGCCTGAGCTGCCATTCGAGCTTGGGCAGGTTGCTGCACCTGTTGCAAGGTGCTGCCCTCGACAAAATCAAAGAGGCGGTAATTTTTTCCTTGGATAGCGGTTAGTCCGCTACCGTTTGTATTGAGCAGGGGAAGGGGAAGCTGGAAGGGTAAGGGATGGCTAGCCGCATGCTTGGAAAGCAAGCTGAGGTTATGATCGATGCGATCGGGGAAACGGAAAACGGAATCATTGAATCCCTGAAGGATCCATTTTTTGTCTAGTTGACTGACTAGGAGCGTCTCGTGAATTAGTCCTTCACCAAATGGACGAATGGTTAGGGGTGCATCGGTAAACTGGGGGTAGGCCTGGGTGAGGGCGGAAGCTAGCGCATCAAACATGGGTCGAAAATAGAAATTTCTTCTTGTAAATGCAGGTGCCTGAATCTGCCTCAAAACTTTGGGCAGACAAGAACTTGTTTTTGAGGCAGCTAGGGGTTCTTTCGAGAAAAGGCCGATCTCTCTTTCTGAAAAAAATCAAAAAAGGGATTGGCCTTAACTAAATAATTTTTTGTTTATTGGTCCATCAATTAACCCAAGACCCTATGAATGTTACTGCCTTAGATTGGGGCATCATTGCCGCTTTCTTTATTATATCCCTGGTGATTGGACTTGCTTCGGCTAAGTCAGCAGGGAGTTCTGCAAAGGAATTTTTTCTATCTGGCCGCAACATGCCTTGGTGGCTTTTGGGCGTTTCCATGGTCGCAACTACCTTTTCTGCCGACACCCCGAACCTAGTCACGGATATGGTCCGAAAGGATGGTGTTGCAGGCAACTGGGCATGGTGGGCATTTTTGCTGACGGGTATGTTGACCGTATTTGTCTATGCCAAGTTGTGGAGACGGTCTGAGTCGACCACAGATTTGGAATTTTACGAAATGCGTTATTCTGGTAAGGGAGCAGCTTTTTTGCGTGCCTTCCGTGCCATTTACCTAGGAGTATTCTTCAACGTAGTCATCATGGCAACGGTCTCTTTGGCAGCCATCAAGATTGGTGGGGTCATGTTGGGCCTTTCTCCAGTTCAAACCTTGTTGATTGCCTCTGTGGTCACCGTGGTCTACTCCTCGTTTGGAGGACTCAAGGGGGTGTTGCTCACAGACTTTTTTCAGTTTTTCATTGCAATGATCGGCTCGTTTGGAGCCGCGTATTATGTGTTGGAATTGCCAGAAATCGGGTCTTTGCAGCAGCTATTGAGCCATGAGGTTGTCGCTACCAAGTTAGATTTTGTGCCGGATTTCACCAATCCCAATGTGTATATTCCGCTATTTATTATGCCCATAGCCATTCAATGGTGGGCAACCTGGTACCCTGGAGCGGAGCCAGGTGGAGGGGGATACATTGCTCAGCGCATGCTTTCCGCCAAGGATGAGAAAAATGCGATTGGAGCTACCCTGTTTTTCAACATTGCACATTATGCTTTACGTCCTTGGCCTTGGATCATTGTTGCCCTAGCATCTTTAGTAGTTTTCCCAACGGTAACTGATTTGCAGGTGGCATTTCCGCATATTCCTGCAGACAAGTTGGGGGATGATTTGGCCTATCCAGCCATGCTCACCTTCTTGCCTACCGGAATGATTGGGGTCGTGCTAGCTTCCTTGATTGCAGCAGTGATGTCTACGCTATCTACTCACCTCAACTGGGGATCGAGCTATGTTGTAAACGACTTCTACCTCCGGTTTTTGAAGCCAGAAGCAAGCGACAAAGAGTTGGTCGCTGTGGGTAGAATTTCTACCGTAGTTTTGATGGTGTTGTCAAGCTTTTTGGCCTTGGCCCTGTCCTCGGCCTTGTCTGCTTTTGCGATTTTGCTTCAAATTGGCGCAGGTACGGGCTTGATATTTATCCTTCGCTGGTTTTGGTGGAGAATCAATGCCTACACAGAGATCTCTGCCATGATTATCTCTTTTGCAGTAGCTATTTTCTTTGAGCTGATCAATCCTACACTGGGTTGGGTGGATATTCCAGAGGGCCAGAGTTACCTCAAACTGGTGTATTCGGTATCCATCACTACGGTGGGCTGGTTGCTTGTGACCTTCCTAACCCAACCTGAAAAAGACGAGGTTTTGCTTTCCTTTTACCGTAAAGTGCAACCAGCTTCTCTAGGGTGGAAAAAAGTATTGGATCGCTACCCTGCTGAGAAACAAGAAAAGGGCAGACTTGGTATGGAAATAGGATTGATGCTTGTGGGCACGGTTATGGTGTATGCAGCCCTGTTTTCAACCGGATTTTTTATCTATGGAGAGATGATCCAAGGGATAATTGCAGGAGTTATTGCCGTGGCGGGAGGCTTGTTTATTTTCCTTTCCTGGAAAAAATTGAATTCCTAAGGCTGCTTTCAAAATTGAGTTCAACTCCCTTCACTTGTTCTAATTGAACTGGTGAAGGGAATTTTTTTCTTCCAATCTTAATTTTTGTTTACTTCCTTCTTTTCAAAGTTCACCGAATTGATGAGATGGGCCATATCAATTTTGATGTATTCGATGATGGGTGCCAAGGAATCATTTTTGAGCGCAGTGTTGAAGTAAACTGCTCCTCGAAGAAAATGGGAGGTGGAGTCGGTCACAAAAAATTGAAATTGGGTAGGGACTTCCCCTGTTAGTTCGGCCACGACTGCAGAATAGCCATTTGGAGTGAGTAAAATTGCTTCTTCGATCCCGTAAGCCTTGATCTGGTGCTTTGCGGTGAGACTAAACGCATCGTTGGATAGCGTTTTAAAATCCGTGCTCTGGTCAATTTTTTTGTAGGTCAAATGGACCTTAGCTCCAAACTCTTTGTAATTCAAATTGATCCAGTCTTTTTCTTCCAAGTTGAACGAATCTGCTTCCACCGTGCTGTGGGTTGAAAAATCAAAACTATAGGGATATCCCTCTTCCAAGTAGTTGTACTCGTGTCGAGGTAGGTCGATGCGGTTGTATCCCGGAGGCTTGGGAAGCCAGTTGGACTCGCAGGAACTTAGCCCTAAAGCAAGAAGTACAAGTGGCATGATTTTCTTCATGGCTTAAAAGTAGGGGTTCTAGCTTTAATCCTGTGGTAGAATAAAGCAATTTTCAATTTTGCGACTTCTTTCTTTTTTGGAGAAGCAAGAATTAGGCATATCTCCCTACTTCAAATCCTTTAATTTCCATGGAAGTGTCTTTTTGTTGGTGCAGTTCCGCTAGGATTTTACCAGTGCCCGGCGCCAGTGAAATCCCCATCATGGAGTGTCCACTCCCTACGAGTACGTTGCCGTATCCCGGTGCAAATCCAATGTAAGGGAGCCCATCAGGAGAGCAGGGGCGAAGGCCTTTCCAGATTTGTTGGTCTTCGGGAAAACTGGCTTGAAAATCAGGGTAGTAGCGGTTAATGGCTTCAAAAATCCCTCTTACTCGATTTTTATTTATAGACTGATTGGTGCCTGCGATTTCCATGGTGCCTCCAAAGCGGATAGTTTCACCGTAAGGGCTAACTGCCACTTTTTGTTCGGTTAGGATGGTGGCTTGTTGGATTTCGGGCCTATTTTTTTGAATAAAGGAATAGCCTTTTCCGCCCATCATTGGAAGGGAAAACTGCAGCATTTTTGCCAATTCCCCAGACCAGGAACCTCCGCAGAGGAGAATTTTTTCGCAGTCAATTTTGCCTTTGTCTGTGAGGACAGCCTGTACTCTGTTACCTGACTTTTCAAAGCCAAGGACCTGGGTTTCGGTGAGGAAGGTGACGCCTTTTTCTTCCAAGTATTTTTTCAAGAAGCTGTAAAGTGCTCCTGGATCCAAGTGTGCATCTCCGGGAAATAGCACGGCACCTCGGGCCTTAAGCTGGAGATTTGGCTCGATCTTTTTAAGGTCTTCGGAGCCTAGAATTTCTGCTTCCAGTCCATATTTTCGTGCCAAATGCGCAAATTCTACCTCTTCTTTCTCCATGGATTCGGTTTGGTAGGCCATCATGAGCCCTTTTTCTACCAAAGCCATGGACGAATCCGGATGCTCTTGTCGAAACTCCTGATACAGGGCCTTGCTGAGTAGACTGATGTTTTTGAGGTAAGGGATTGCTTTCGTCACCTGGCTGGGAGTGGCTGCCTTGAAGAAAAGCAGACACCACTGAGCCAACTTGAAATCAAGACGAGGGTGGATGTAAAAGGGACTTTTGGAGGAAAACATCCAGGAGATTCCCTTGGAAATCATACCGGGGGCTGCCAAAGGAATGATATGGCTGGGTACGATCATACCGGCATTGCCCGTGGAGCAATTGTCCTTCAAATCGGTACGGTCGATGAGGGTTACTTCGACGCCTTCTTTTTGCAGGTAGTAAGCGGTAAATAGGCCAACTATGCCTCCACCGATGATTAGGGTTGGTTTCATTACAGATGTATTTAACCTTTGAGGTCTATCAGACCTCGAAGGTTTTGGTTATTCCTTTGAGGTTTTGTCGACCTCGAAGGTTTTGGATTATCCTTTGAGGTCTAGGAGACCTCGAAGGATTTAGGTTTGGAATTTAACAAACCTTCGAGGTCAAAAAAGACCTCAAAGGTTTAGATTACTTGAAATCCATGGACATAAGGGTCGTCCTCGTCCAAGATGATGGTGTTGTAGCCGTACACTTTCGCCCAGCCCTCGATACTGGGTACGATGGCGGGCTTGCCGGCAATTTCGGTGACTTCCTCGATTCTGCCAATAAATTTGGAGCCGATAAAGCTTTCGTGGATAAATTCATCTCCTGGCTTGAGCCAGCCTTTGGCGTACCACTGTGCCATTCGAGCAGAGGTGCCTGTACCACATGGGGAGCGATCGATCGCCTTGTCTCCATAAAATACAGCATTCCGCGCGGTACTAGTTGGGTCGATTGTTTTTCCTGTCCACAGGACATGAGAAAGTCCTCGAATCCGTTCCTGTTCGGGGTGGACAAAGTCGTATCGCTCGTTCATCTTCTGACGCAAGTTGCGCGCCATGGAGATGAGTTGCTCTGCTTTGAAATGTTCGATGCCTGGAAAATTCTCTTGTGGATCTACGATGCAGTAAAAATTACCTCCATAGGCTACATCTACCCTAAGCTTTCCCAGTTCCTCTGTTTCGATTTCAAGGTCTTCTGCTGCCAAAAAGCTTTTGACATTGGTGAGCTTCACGGAGGTGACCTTCTTGCCTACTTGGGTGTATTCCACCAGGACCAGACCTGCAGGAGCTTCCATCCGCAAGAATCCAGGGGTCTTGGGGTGAATCAAGCCCTCTTCGATGGCAATGGTGATCGTGCCGATCGTGCCGTGTCCGCACATGGGGAGGCAACCTGAAGTTTCGATAAAGAGTACAGCAAAGTCATTCTCTGGATCGTGTGGAGGGAAGAGCATGGAGCCGGACATCATGTCGTGGCCACGAGGTTCAAACATTAATCCGGTTCGAATCCAATCCAGGTTTTCTAAAAAATACTGTCGTTTTTCCAGCATGTTGTTCCCTTTTAAGAAAGGAACTCCACCTGAAACTACCCGAACGGGATTGCCACAGGTGTGTGCGTCGATGCAAGAGAAGGTGTGGCGTGAAGGCATTTTTTGTGGGGTAGAATGATTAAATGAAATACAATGGAAATAATATGGAAATAGGGTAGAAATACACTAGAAATAGACTCCGCTACGCTTCGTGAAATAATTTATTGAAATACACTAGAAATAGACTTCGCTTCGCTTCGTGAAATACGGTTGAAATAGACTCCGTGAAATAGCAATTGGTGTTTGTATTTCACCGAGCCGAAAGGCTCGGTTTATATCCATTATATTTCTACCGTATATCGACTAAGTTATTTAGTTAAAACCCCATTCACCGTCCTCCAAATTCCAAGCGGATTGGCATCCATCAAGGCCTCTGGGAGGAGTGTTTGAGGCATGTCTTGAAAGGCAATTGGTCTAGCAAAACGCTTGATGGCATAGCTACCAACAGAGGTGGTTTGGCTTGCCGTCGTAGAAGGGAAAGGCCCTCCATGCTGCATGGCATGTCCTACTTCCACACCCGTTGGAACTCCCTTAAAGAGCATGCGTCCGCATCTTTCTTCGAGTAAATTGACTAGGGGAAGTTGATTTGAAAGTTCTTCCGACTCTGCCCATACGGTGATCGTCAGCTGTCCCTGAAGTTGCTGGGCAATTTGCATTAATTCTTCTTGGTCTCGGTAAACTACCAGAAGGGCAAAGGCGCCAAATACTTCTTGGTGGAAGAGTTGATCCTTAAGCCAGTCGGCAGCCTTGATTTCTGCCAAGGCAGGACTTCCATGAATCAGGTGCCTAGGGTCTGCCACTTTTACCCAACGAAGTTCGTTGCGTGCTTCCAGCGCTTGGATGGAATCGTAATAGGCTTTTGCAATGCCCTCATGAAGCATGGGAGCAGCGGCGATGGCATGGAGTTCTGTAGCGATTGCCTGTTCAAAGGGTTTCGCCTGTTTTTCGGGAACGAAAATTAGACCTGGATTTGTGCAGAATTGTCCTGCTCCCAAGGTCAGGGAACTGACAAATGCTTTTGCGAGCGCGTCATTTTCTTTCTCCAATTTTTGCGAGAAGCAGAAAATCGGGTTGACGGATCCCATTTCCGCAAAAACAGGGATAGGCACTTCACGCTGGTTGGCAAATTGAAACAAGGCCATTCCCCCAGCATGAGAACCCGTAAATGCAACGGCTTTTGCCAAGGGATGTTTGACTAGCGCTTGGCCTTCTGCAATTCCTCCTTCCACATGGGTGAAAAGCGCTGCAGGAAGCCCGCAAGTACTAAGGGCCTCTTGGATACAGGAAGCTACTTTTCGGGAAGTTTCAGGATGCGCGGGATGCGCTTTGTAGATCACCGGGCAACCAGCGGCCAAGGCCGAAATGGTATCTCCGCCCGCCGTAGAAAATGCCAAAGGAAAATTACTTGCCCCAAAGACCACCACTGGGCCGAGTGGGGTTAAATATCTGCGAATATCGGCTCGAGGAAGTGGGCTTCGGTCCGGTAGGGCAGGGTCGATGGTTGCTTCTACCCAGGAACCTTCCTTTACTAGATTGGCAAATAGCCGAATTTGTCCGGTAGTCCTACCCAACTCTCCGTTGATTCGTCCTTCTGGAAGGTTGGATTCGCGTACGGCTAGAGGAACGATGGTTGCTCGATTGGATTCCAAAATTTCAGCAATGGTCTCCAAAAAATGCCCTTTATCCTTTCCAGATCGGTTTTTATAATCTAGAAAAGCGGCTTGGGCTGCGTGAAAGATGGAATCGATAGGCATGGGTTATGGATTTGGTATGGTAATTTGAACTACAATGGAAATACGATAGAAATACGGTGGAAACGCAATAGAAATAGGGCATTCAACCCGTATTTCAATTCTATTTCACGGAGCGAAGCGCAGTGTATTTCTACACTATTTCATTTTTGTATTTCACGGAGCGAAGCGAAGTCTATTTCTACTTTATTTCAATTGTATTTCTAGTTCTTTTTAAAGCGCCGGCCGATTCTTAATCCCATCCGTGATTATTTTTTCAATCCGTACGCGCTCTTCACCAATCAAGGTCAAGCGTGGTGCACGCACATGTTCGGATCCGATGCCGCAATGCTGCTCGGCCAACTTGATGTATTGCACCAACTTGGGATGAATGTCCAGTTCCAAAAGCGGTAAAAACCAACGGTAAATCTCCCGTGCTTCCTCGATTTTTCCTTCCTGAACCAAGTTGTAAATGACCACTGTTTCCTTCGGGAATGCACAAACTAATCCTGCGACCCAGCCTACAGCACCCATCAGCAATTCTTCCAATGCCAAGGTATCCACACCGCAAAGAATTTGGAATCGGTCTCCAAATCGGTTGATCATTCGAGTCACATTGGAGATGTCTCGGGTAGATTCTTTGATGGCTTGGATATTGGGGCAGTCTGCTAGTTCGGCAAACATGTCTACCGTCACGAGGGTTTTGTAATCCACAGGGTTATTGTAGATCATCATGGGCAAAGAGGTGGACTGCGCTACTGTTTTGAAGTAGGTGACTACCTCACGTGGGTCTGCTCCATAGCGCATTGGAGGTAGAATCATCAAGCCAGAAGCCCCGAGTTCTTCTGCTTTTTTAGCCCAAAATAGCGCGTCTTTGGTGGCTCCTTCAGCGATGTTGAGTATTACTGGCACTCTGCCATTGATGTAGTTGACCGTTTCTCGGGTCAGCGTGATTTTTTCTTCCTGTGAGAGGACAGAGCTTTCGCCCAAGGTGCCTCCCAAAATGATTCCGTGTACGCCACTGGCCAATTGGAAGTCTAGGTTCTTAAAAAAAAGGTTCATGTCTAGACTGCCGTCAGCATGAAATTTGGTAGTTACTGCGGGAAATACGCCTTTCCAGTTCATATGGGTTTGATTTGGGCCAGAGTTGGCTGGTTTAAACTTTTGATTTTCAAATCTAAGCAGGGACAACAAAAAATTCTGTTCCTGTAGTAGTTCATTTTACTATTTATAGATCAAAAATGAATCAATTAACTCAATTATACTATAATTCTGAACCAATTTAAGAGGTGGAAAAAATTATATCCTTTCAAATCCCCAAGGTCCAGCAGAAATTGCATGGTGCAAGGAGGATAGTAGTACACATTTTTACAACAAGTTGAATCAGCAGTGGCAACAGTAAATTAGGGATTTAGAAAGATTTTTTTGTAGCCGAAAATTTTCTAAGTTTCAGCAGGGGACTTCAATCTATTCACCCCATTTCTTGCTATGAAAAAATTAGTTCTTTTTCTTTCCCTCTCGCTCTACTCGTTCTTTGCAACTGCCACAGAGCTCGTTTCACTCATCCAAACGTACCAAGCAGACCGTGGGGCTTTAGGCCGCTTGTACACCAATCGCCTTTCCGGCGAGTATTTTACTCGAATGGAGTCCTTCAATCGAGACTACCTCAAGACCCTACAGGCCCAAAACTATGGAGCGCTTTCTGAGGATGGAAAGATTGATTACGTGCTTTTTAGAAACTACCTGGAGAAGCAATTGGCGGAATTAGATTTGGAAAAGCGTGATTTTATGCAAATCCAATCGGTAATCGCCTTTGGAAAGCCTTTGGAAGACTTTGTGGTAGGCCGACGCAGGGCTGTTCAGCCCGAAGCCCAGGCACTAGCCGCTCAATGGAACCAGGTAGCTCAAGCTTTAGATACCCAGCACAAGGCGCTTGCCACTAGTTCGAAATACGATTCTTGGCAAAAGGCGGAATTGGCTGCTCAGGCAGTGGAAAGCTTGTCCAAAGTAGTCAAAGAATCCTATGACTTTTATTTTGACTTTGATCCCTCCTTTACCTGGTGGATGCCTACCCCTTGGGAAAAACTGGACGCAGGCATGAAAACCTATGCCAAGTCCTTGCGTGCCCATTACACCAACTCCGTGAAAGACGATGGCAGTGGAATCATCGGCAAGCCCATTGGAAGAGAGGCTTTGGAAAAGCAACTGGCCTTTGAAATGATTGCGTACACGCCAGAGGAATTGATTGCAGAAGCTGAAAAGCAGTTTGCCTGGTGTGAGAAAGAGATGCTCAAGGCCTCAAACGAACTGGGCTTTGGTAACGATTGGAAAGCAGCCCTAGAGATGGTCAAAAATACCTACCTACCTGCTGGCGCTTGGCCACAGGAAGTAGTTCGATTGGGAGATGAGGCCATTGACTTGATGGTCAAAAACGACTGGTTGACGGTGCCGCCTTTGGCAATCGAAACCTGGAGAACGAGCATGATCTCAGCAGAGCGTCAGCGCGTGAGTCCCTTTTTCTTGGGTGGAGAGGTCATCCAAATCGCCTACCCTACTTCTGAAATGAGCCACGAGGATAAAATGATGTCCATGCGAGGCAATAACCCTCATTTCTCTAGAGCTACTGTACAGCACGAATTGATCCCGGGGCACCACCTCCAGCAATTTATGAATCAGCGTTACATGACCCATCGCCGTCCTTTCGGCACGCCGTTCTGGACGGAGGGCTGGGCCTTGTATTGGGAGTTTGTGTTGTGGGACCGTCAATTCCCAAGAGACGCCAAGGACAAGGTGGGCATGCTCTTTTGGAGAATGCATCGGGCGGCTCGAATTATCTTTTCCCTCAATTACCATTTAGGAAAAATGACTCCGCAGCAATGCATCGACCTACTGGTCAATCGTGTAGGTCACGAGCCTGCCAATGCATCCGCAGAGGTTCGCAGGTCTTTCGAGGGAAGCTATGGACCCTTGTACCAAATTGCTTACATGATCGGTGCGCTGGAAATCTATGCGCTTCGCAAAGAGATGGTGGACTCAGGGAAGATGCCTGAGAAAACATTTCATGACTTGATTCTCACACAAAACGCCATGCCGATTGAAATTCTCCGTGCAAGGGTGACAGGCAAGACGCTTTCCAAGGACCATAGGGCTAGCTGGAAGTTTTTGGATTAATGAAGCTTAATTTTCGCCAAAAAAGTTAACTTTAAATACAATACTAAACTGGGCACCAATGACGATAGAAAAAAAGAGGCCAGAAGTAAAAAAAGGGGTGGTGGAAATCGGGGACTCCAAACTTGAAAAAGAAATGAAAAAAAGGATTCAGGAATCTTTAGACGACATTGAAGCTGGAAGGGTCCATACTTTGGAGGAATTTAAGCTAATGAACAAAGGATGGATGAAGGAAAAAGGTTGGATTTAATCCTAACTGATTCATCCATGCTACGATTCAAGCAAGAGATATTCCCCTATTTAGAAATGCATTTTCACCAGAGTTGGGTAGTTGAAATCATAGAAGAGTTATTTGAAAAAGTAAATTCTTTAAGGATTATGCCAAGCAGGGGGGCTATTGATAGGGCCTTAGTTTACAAAGGTCGAGAAGTTCGTTTTTTGATATTTAAATCTGGTGATCAATTCGAGATAAAAATCTTGTATTTGATTGATCAACTAAAAACTACTGTTTCAGTAATTGATTTTTTTCCTACAAAAATGAACCCACTAAAGAAGAGGTTCTAGTCCTAATAAAGAATTACTTTCGAGTCAATTTTTGGCAATTCAAATTTTAAGTTTGAATTCGCAAAGCACTAGTAATTGTAAAAACATTTTCCATGTAACTTTAATGACTCAATCCTTGCTTTATGTGGATTCCGCTAATCCGTCAGTTTCGTCATTACCTCACCCTTGAACGTTCGTTAAGTGCAAATTCGATTGAGGCCTACACAAGGGACGTGCAGAAGTTGGCAGATTATGTAGGTAACGAATTTCCATCCAAGAGTCCTCTTGAGCTCGAACTGGAACACCTACGGAAGTTTGTAACTGCCCTAGCCAAGTTGGAGATCTCTCCTTATTCCCAAGCGCGAATCATCTCCGGGATCAAGGCCTTTTACCGCTTCTTGATGTATGAGGATCGCATTACAGAGGATCCTGCGCAACTTTTGGAGGCACCCAAATTGGGAAGAAAACTTCCAGATACCCTCAGCTATGAAGAGATAGAAACCTTGCTTGCAGCCATTCCGCTTGGAGAGTCAGAAGGACATCGTAACCGGGCCATGCTCGAAATGCTGTACAGTTCGGGCTTGCGGGTCAGCGAGTTGGTGGAACTTAAAAAAAGTCAGATTTTTGCAGAGGTGGGATTTTTGAAGGTGGTGGGGAAGGGCAATAAAGAACGACTTGTGCCGGTTGGCCGGTCCGCATTGCATTACCTCAAGCTGTACGAGGAGCATGTTCGCGCACAGCAAATACCCGCAAAAGGGCAAGAGGAGTTTGTCTTTCTCAACCGTCGGGGACAAAAACTAACCCGTGTGATGGTATTTTTAATCATCAAGAAAACTGCTGAGCAGGCAGGAATTCAAAAAAATATCAGCCCCCATACTTTTCGACATTCCTTTGCCACTCACCTCATTGAGGGAGGGGCAGACTTGCGTGCCGTGCAAGAAATGCTAGGCCACGAAAGCATCACCACTACGGAGATTTACACCCATTTGGATCGAGATTACCTCAGACAAGTGCTCACTGAATTCCATCCGAGGAAGTAAGCGTTCAAATAATAGCTTGAAATCCTGGTCATCAAAAAATGAAGCATAACCTATGATTTAATTTTTTTCTCCAGCGTTCTTTTTAATCGAATCCAATAGTTCCCGTACCTGTAAATCCCCAAATCCATAGATTCCCTCTCGCTCAGAAAACTGAGAAAATAGGGTGTCAAAATCAGTAATGCCCATCGCTAAGAGCTCCACAATTACTTTTTCTGGCCTTCGTTCACTTGGATCTTCTGAAATACGGTCCAGATGCGCTTGACATACCTCGGCTAACTGCCTGAAACAAGGGGACGCACTTTTTGAAAGGGTCGTAAGTTGTGCGCGATCTCCCAGGCGATAGGCTTCCCAAAGATTTTTCCCCAGAACCAAGTCGGAAGAAGTAAATGGCACTTTTGATTCATAAGCCTGTTCCAAAGCTGCTGAAGAGGCATCTCCAAACCCTCTCCAGCTGTTTGCTGGGCTGGCTTCTGGAGGAAAGACTCGATAAATCTTGATTTTTCGAGCATCAGAAAGCAGGTATAGCACAAACCAGAGGTTGACCTGGCAAAATAAATCGTCCTCAAACCAGAGACCTAGTTCGACGCCATCCGCTAAACTTCTGATCTTGTCCAATTCAGCCACCGTCTTTTCCTGCACCTCTAGGGCAGTGGCTCCATACTGTTTAGTAAGAAATCCAACTCGTGCTTCCCAAAATTCCTCCCAAGTGGCTCCACCTAAGGGTCCCGAAACCAAGGCTTCTCGAAAAACAATTGTCTCAAGGGGAAGCTCCGCACCTTTCAATTGCTCCGCCAAGTAGTCTCCATTCAGTAAAGCGATGCGTCGCATATCGTTCTGCTCAATGCTCATTTAATCCTAGAAAAATACTCGGGTCAGGACAGTTTTGGGCATAAAAATCCAGCTCCTTTTCTGCTGCTACCCCGGGATAATCTCCCCACTTACCCTCCAAATCCCTGATCAGCTGAAAGTGCAGGTGCGGAGGCCAGTCCCCGTTTTCTGGATATGGGCCGACTTGACAAAAAGCTTCCCCAGCTCGAAGAACTTGTCCCACTTCCAAACTTTGTAAATCTTCGCATTGGAGGTGGCCATAAAGGGTATAGAAAAGTTGTCCCTCCACTTGGTGCTCCAAAATAATGGTAGGCCCATAGTTGCCAAACCCTTCATTATCCTGGAAGCTGTGAACCTTCCCATCAAGAGGTGCAAAAATAGGACTGCCTGCCGCTGTCCAAATGTCAATCCCAAGATGGATGTTGCGAAAGTCTTCTTGGGAAGTGGCAAAGACCTCGCTGCGGCGGTAAATGTCCCGCTTCTCTAGGTATCCCCCATGGCCATAGGTTTTGCCAGCACGGTGCAGTTGCTGGAATACAAACGCATCGAATGAGGAGGTGTCACTCAGATCCACCGAGCGAAGCCCGGCATTACCTGCTGTAAAGTCCAAGAGAAGCGAATTCTGAGTACTTAATTGCTCTCCCATCACAGGGAAAATAGACAGGTTGTTCCAGTTCATGTCTGTAAATTTAAGGCTTCAATCCGTACATGAAAGTGAAAGTTAGGAGTCTTGGATAAAAGAAGTAATTCAAAGTCAGCTAATTCGAGATTTCTCCTTTCCCCTTCGGATAATTTTTCTAATTTTACGCCAATTTGGACCTAAGTAAAATTTAATCCCTTCTCCCCCCATGCCTAAAGACAGTAGCATCAAGCACGTATTAATCATTGGTTCAGGTCCTATTGTCATTGGGCAAGCCTGTGAGTTCGATTATGCGGGTTCTCAAGCCTCTAGATCCCTTCGGGATGAGGGAATTAAAGTTACCCTGATCAACTCCAATCCGGCAACAATCATGACGGATCCGGTGACAGCTGATCACGTGTACTTGCTGCCTTTAGAAAAAAAATCAATCCGTAAAATTTTAACCGATCACCCGGACATTGATGCGGTGCTTCCTACCATGGGAGGGCAGACTGCCTTGAATTTGGCCATAGACTGCGACAAAGCAGGGATTTGGAAAAATTACGGCGTACTCATGATCGGCGTAGATATTGAAGCCATTGATACTGCAGAAAACCGCGAGAAATTCAAGGCATTGATGGAGCAAATTGGTGTAGGGGTATGCAAAGGCGATACCGCCACCTCTATGCTTCAGGGCAAAGAAATCGCCCAAGAAATTGGTTTTCCACTCATCATCCGTGCTTCCTACACGCTGGGAGGAGCAGGTGGTGCTTTTGTAGAAAAAGCAGAAGATTTTGAGCACTACCTTTCCGCAGGACTCCAAGCTTCTCCAGTGCACGAGGTGCTCATCGAACAGAGCATCATGGGTTGGAAGGAATATGAGCTTGAGGTAATGCGAGACAACATTGGCAACATGATTGTCATCTGCTCCATCGAGAATTTTGACCCCATGGGCGTGCATACCGGAGACTCCATCACGGTAGCTCCAGCAATGACCCTTCCGGATACGGTTTACCAGCGCATGCGCAACTTTGCCATTACGATGATGAATAGCATCGGCAATTTTGCCGGAGGCTGTAACGTGCAGTTCGCTGTAAGCCCAGACAACCAGACCATTATCGGTATTGAAATTAACCCACGGGTATCTCGTTCCTCGGCCTTGGCTTCCAAAGCTACTGGATACCCCATCGCCAAGGTGGCAGCCAAGCTCGCCATTGGGTACAACTTGGACGAGCTCACCAATTCCATCACGGGAACTACCTCGGCCTACTTTGAGCCTTCCATCGATTACGTGATTGTGAAGATCCCTCGTTGGAATTTTGACAAGTTTAAGGGTGCAGACCGTAGACTCGGCCTCTCCATGAAGGCAGTAGGTGAAGTGATGGGTATCGGGAGAAATTTCCAGGAAGCGCTCCAAAAAGCCTGTCAATCCCTAGAAATCAAAAGAAATGGTCTAGGTGCCGATGGAAAAGAACTGAAGGACCAGGCTCAAATCTTGTATTCTTTAGCCAATCCAAGCTGGAACCGCTTATTCCATGTGTATGATGCTTTTAAACTTGGCATCTCATTCCGAACCATCCAGGATCTGACCAAGATTGATAAGTGGTTTTTGAAGCAAATCGAAGAGTTGATTCATGTGGAAGCAGAAATCAGCAAGTACAAGTTGGAGACCATCCCTAGGGAATTGATGGATGTGGCGAAGAAAAAAGGCTATGCCGATCGCCAAATCGCCCATTTGCTGGACTGCCTTGAAAGTGATGTGTTTCACAAGCGCTACGAGGAGATGGGCATCAAGCGGGTTTACAAGCTGGTAGATACTTGTTCAGCTGAATTTGCTGCAAAGACCCCTTACTACTATTCCACTTTTGGGGAAGAAAACGAATCAGTTCGCAGCGAGAAGAAAAAAGTAGTGGTGCTGGGATCAGGCCCCAACCGGGTGGGTCAGGGCATCGAATTTGACTATTCTTGCGTGCATGGGGTTTTAGCAGCCAAGGAATGCGGCTACGAAACCATCATGATCAACTGCAACCCGGAGACGGTATCTACGGATCCAGATGTAGCTGACAAATTGTATTTCGAGCCGGTATTCTGGGAGCATATTTACGAGATCATTTTGCAGGAAAACCCAGTGGGCGTCATTGTACAGCTTGGTGGACAGACTGCCTTGAAATTGGCTGAAAAGCTATCCAAGTATGGCATCAAAATTATCGGTACCAGCTACGAAGCCTTGGATTTGGCAGAGGATAGAGGGCTTTTCTCGACCCTTCTGAAAGAAAATAACGTGCCTTACCCTGAGTTTGGCACTATCCACAATACCGACGAGGCATTAGAGCTATGCAAGACAATTGGCTTCCCATTGTTGGTTCGTCCAAGCTATGTCTTGGGTGGTCAAGGGATGAAAATTGTGATCAACGAGAAGGAACTCGAAGAGCACGTGGTCAACGTGCTTCGTGACATTCCAAACAACGAGATTCTTTTGGATCACTTCCTAGAAGGAGCGATTGAAGCCGAGGCGGATGCGATTTGTGATGGAGAAAATGTCTACATTATCGGCATCATGCAGCACATCGAGCCTGCAGGGATTCACTCTGGAGACTCTTATGCTGTACTTCCTCCCTACAACTTGGGGGATTTGGTGATTCGGCAAATCGAAACCTACACCACAAAAATTGCACTAGCATTGAAGACAGTGGGATTGATCAACATGCAGTTTGCCATCAAAAATGACAAAGTGTATGTAATCGAGGCCAATCCACGCGCTTCACGAACAGTGCCTTTTATTTGCAAGGCTTACCAAGAACCTTACGTCAACTATGCCGTAAAAGTGATGCTAGGAGAGAAGAAGGTGACGGACTTTGATTTCAAGCCTGTGAAGAAAGGCTATGCGATCAAAGAGCCTGTATTCTCCTTCCATAAGTTCCCGAATGTCAACAAGGAGCTGGGGCCTGAAATGAAATCTACAGGGGAAGCCATCTACTTTATTGACGATTTGATGGACGATTATTTCTTGAAAATATATGCTGAGCGAAACATCTACTTGAGCAAGTAGTGTTTCCATAAAACCGATAAATCTTGATCAAGTTTTTCCTCATATTTCTAGGTGTGGGTTGGCTTTTGGGCCAGCTGATTCGCTATTTTCTCCGTTCCAAGCTTGCCCAACTCGCACGCAGGGTAAATGAGGCAGCTATGGAGCAGCAGCGCGCACAGCAGCAAGCACAGCGTCCAAAAGAGGGGGTGCATGTGGATTTTATTCCGAAAAAATCTCCTCAGAAAATGAAGAAAGACATCGAAGGCGGAGAGTATGTTGACTACGAAGAAGTGAAGGATTAACCTTCACTTTTTTTATTGGATACGGGTACACCAATACAGCTTGTAACCGGTTGCTGTTTTGGTTCCAATTAAATAATCAGCCCCGCCATCCTTGAGCCC
>CAMCBC010000020.1 GCA_945872775.1 Spirosoma fluviale
AAAATTAAAATTAGGTTAATTAGAAGTTAAAAATCAGCATGTATGTCAACTAGTTTACACAAGTTTCTGATAAAATAATCCATCAACAATTATGCAAGCGGTTTGAAACACTTGCCCAACAATCCTTAGTTTCGTTCTTGAAACCCACCCTTTCCATGAAAAAGATCATCCTTAGCCTAAGTTGCCTGCTTGTCATTTTTTCAAGCGTTGCACAACAACCCGCCTCCAAGGGGAATTACGAGTTAGCAGCTCGTTTTTCACCCGATAAACTGAAGAAAATGATTTTTTCTACCAGTGTAGATGCGCATTGGATGAAGAAATCGGATCGGTTTTGGTACGAATACGAAACATCTCAAGGTAAAAAATGGCTGCTGGTAGATCCGGTAAGAAGGACAAAAACCCCGCTCTTTGATGCAGATAAACTTGCAGCCGAGTTGACTCGGGCGGTCAAAGATCCCTTTGATGGGCAGCATCTTAAGCTGGACAACATGAAGCTTTTAGCCGATGAAAACACACTTCAGTTCACGGTGAAAAGTACAGCTGATGTATTGAAAAAGGATTGGGCTGAGCTGAAAGCAAAAAATAAAAACTCCAAAGACTCACTAGAAAAAAAGGTGCATACCTTTCAATTCAATTTGATTTCTCAGCAACTCAAAGAAATCGAAACTGTAAAAGAGCCCACGCGCCTTGCTTGGGCCAACATTGCCCCTGACTCCTCCAAGGTGGTGTATGTCAAAAACTTCAACTTGTATTGGATGGATAAAGCCAATTTCTTGAAGGCGGTTAAGGATTTGAAAGACACTACCCTGGTAGAAACTGCGATTACCAAAGATGGAGTAGCAGATTACGAGTACGGCTGGGGAGACCGTGGTGATGACAATGTGGAAGTAGAGAAAAAGAAATCCGACCGAAAGCGAGCTCCTGTGCTTTGGAGTGCGGATAGCAAGCAATTTATTCTTACCCGCACGGATCAGCGAAAAGTGAAAGACCTCTGGGTGATTCACAATACCCGAGATCCAAGACCTACTTTAGAAACCTACAAGTATGCCATGCCAGGGGAGAAGGAGCAGCCATTATCAGATTTGGTGCATTATTCCTTCGATACCCAAACGATTAGCAACCTACCGATTTCCACTTTCAAAGACCAAACCGTATCGCTTTGGTCAACCACTCCTCCAGCAAATACTCGGGACGATGATTTCCGTCCTACTACCTGGTTGGGAAATGCCACTGAATTTTACTTTGCTTTGACCTCCCGTGACCTGAAGCGTGTGGATGTTTTGCGTTGGAATTTGAAGACCAACCAAAAGGAAGTGGTGATCGAAGAAAGAAGCAATACCTACATTGATTTTGAAAAACCTGAGTTGGTAGGCAATGACCTCATCTGGTGGTCGGAGCGCGATGGCTGGGGGCACTTTTACCTTTATGGAAAGGACGGTAGCCTCAAACGCCAGCTTACTTCAGGACCGTACCATACGGCAGGCGCTGCTCGAGTAGATGCTTCCCTTCGGAAACTTTACTTTACTGCCAATGGCCGTGAAAAAGGAGAAGATCCCTACTACGAACACTTGTATTCGGTATCCCTGGATGGGGGAGCGGTTGCCCTATTGAATAAGGGGGATTTCAACCATGAGATCAACATCAATGACGCAGCTTCCTATTTTGTGTCTAATTTCTCACGTGTAAATACGGTTCCAGCATCTGCTTTGTACGATCGAAATGGAGCAAAAATCATGGATTTGGAGACTGCAGACCTGAGCCAACTCCTTGCTGCAGGATACAAGTTCCCAGAGCCGTTTACCTTTAAGGCAGATGACGGCATCACTGACTTGTTTGGGGTGATGTACAAGCCTTTTGACTTTGATTCTACGCGTACCTATCCACTGGTGCAATACGTGTATCCTGGCCCACAGACTGAAGCGGTCAACAAATCCTTTGGTCGCGGCATGGACCGTACGGATCGCTTGGCACAGTTTGGCTTCGTGGTTGTGACCCTAGGCAACCGTGGAGGTCACCCGGCCAGATCCAAGTGGTACCACAATTATGGCTACGGAGATCTCCGTGATTATGGATTGGCAGATAAAAAGGCAGCTGTAGAGCAGTTGGCAGATCGCCATACCTATATTGATCGAAGCAAGGTGGGGATTCATGGACATTCGGGTGGAGGCTTCATGTCCACTGCAGCAATGTTAGTTTATCCGGACGTGTTTAAAGTGGCGGTTTCCTCTGCAGGAAATCACGAAAACAACATTTACAACCGCTGGTGGTCAGAGAAGCACCACGGGGTGCAGGAGCGTGTCTTGCCAAGCGGAGACACAACCTTTGTGTACCAGATTGAGAAAAACTCTGAATTGGCAAAAAACCTAAAAGGGCACCTAATGCTCAGTACGGGAGATGTGGACAACAATGTGCATCCAGCAGGAACCATCCGTATGGCCAATGCCTTGATTAAGGCGGGTAAGCGTTTTGAATTTGTCTTGCTTCCAGGGCAGCGCCATGGATACGGAGACATGAATGAATATTTCTTCTGGAAGATGGGCGATTACTTTGTGGCGCATCTATTGGGAGACAACAGTCCTCCGCCGGTTGAGATGGTCGAAATGTTACGAGATAAACCGAAAGACAAATAAATCCGAGTTCCCCTTTTCACAATCCCTCAGAAAGTAATCTTTTTGAGGGATTCTTTTTTTGGCCTTCCCATTCTCAACCCCAAACCTGCTGGTAAAATGGGTAGTTCACTTTGATGGAGCGATTCGGAAAGAAGACTTGGGTAACTAACTAGCAAGGTCTTCCGCGCCTCCTTGCAATTTTAGAAATACCCACTTACCTTTAAAGAGCAACTTGCTACGAGTTGTTCTTGCTCCATCAAAAATTCAAAAAAAATAACGTATGCCTAAATGTGTGTGCATGGGTGCCAAATTGAAATGTATGTTTGGTTCCGGTCCAAAAAATATGATGGTGCTACCTATTCCGAGGGTTTTTAATTCCAAAATCAAGTCCCTTGCAGGCCAGTTGGATATCATCCCAATGTTGAATATTCCGGCTTTTGGGAATTGCTTGTCCCCGATCAACCCCATGAATTGGAAGATGATTGGACCCATACCGGTTTTTATTCCGGGTCGTTGCATTCCCCTTCCCATCATGCCTTGGGCTCCCGTAGCCAAAAAACTCAAAATAGGAGGAAAGCCTGCCATGCTTCAAAACAGCAAAACCATGTGCGTTTGGATGGGTCAAATCACAGTTCAGAAGCCAGGATTGACCAATGTGCAGTCGAAATAATTGGTGAATTTTTTGGCTTTAAGATTAAAAATGGGCAAGAATCTACAGTTTGTATGCAAATAGTATCTGCATAGGTAAACTTTCTTAGTCCTACTACCTTACTCAAACATATCTCTATTTAGAAACAGAAAACTCCCTGAATCGGCGTTTTTCCTTTAAAATTGTACATGAATCAAAAAAACGCCCAAGATATTCAACTGAGAATTTCTTGGGCGTTTTGATTGATGAAAAGATAACTATTCTACTACTTTTACTACTTCGAAGGCATATTCACCGTTTTCGTCTATGAATAGCGTTAAAATTGAAACCTCACAAAGATCAATTTCAGTGATGTAGATATAACTCACTTCCGTCTCGTCGTGGGTAAGCCTGAGGTCCCAGGTGCAGAGGGTCTCATCACCAACATAGTCGAATGTAATATCTATGGTATCCCCATCTTTCACGATATCATCAGGAAGGATGTCCTCACCCCAATCTTGCGTTTCGGTATCTGTTAAATACACGGCATAAAAATCTTTGCCAGTCTTATTTACCAATTGAAAATCTAAAATAGTCTGTGCCTGCGTCCAAGATGTAGCCGCAAACACAAGGGCTGCAATCAATACTAGTTGTTTTTTCATGTTAAACGGTTGTCAGTAAGGTTGAAAATTAGAACAGATAATTAAAACTCTTTAACTATCTAATGAAATAAATTTATGAGGAATTTTTGAAACCAGCAACAATTCCGAATTATTGTATTGTTTCGAAAATAGAAATTTTAATCAAACCGATTCTTGACTAAAAAATAGTGAACCAAGGCCTTAGCTCTTTCCTAGTGTGAACCAAAAAACCAGGTAGATCACGATAGTTGCACCACTGCTGATTCCAAAGGTAAGCCCACCCACACCAAAGAAAAATACGAGGAATAGGCCTCTCAACAGGCCGGAGGAGATGCCGAGTGAACGAGCAATACCACCCAATACACCACCAAGCCATTTGTCAGTTGCGCTTCTAGTCATAGTTAAAGGAAGGAAAATCTAAATTTTTATTACCCTTGTAAAAAAAGCAAAAAAATTAGAATTTTTGGTATACCTAGCCTTATGTTGGTATGTCTAGAGACAAAATCTAGAAACTAGGCTACACACTCATTTTGAAAAAATCTTTAACTTAGTAAGTTGCCTCTAGGCAAATAAAAATTGCTTCAAACATCATTTTATTGTAGGTTTAAAATACATCGGTCTTAACTTCTTAGAGTTAATGGATAGTAGCTCCTATTTATTTCGAATACGTTTACTTTTCATCTTGTGTTAAAATGAATTCTTCTTCCTCCCAAAAAAATCTATTGGGCTATGCGCTTGAATTTTTCCTACTCTTTTTGGCGGTTACCCTTGGATTTTTTGCAGAAAACTACCGTGAAAGCCAAGTAGAGCGCAAAACAGAACTGATGTACCTACAGTCCTTACTGGAGGATCTCGGTCAAGATACCCTAAAAATAGATTTCAGCATTCAATCCAAACTTACAAAGGATGCGTATTTTGATACGCTTCACCGGATCATCTATCAAACGCCAAAACCTTGGCCTACTCGTAAACTGTATTACATCTCCCGCTATTTATTGATTCGGGAACATTTTTATGGAACGGAAGGAACCATCAAGCAATTGGAAAACTCGGGAGGGTTTAAACTGATAAGCAATCATGATTTAGTTGATAAAATCAATGCCTATTCGGCTGCGAAGGAAAAATTATATCAGATTCAAGTTGCCAGAGACCTCAACGCTGTTCCATTTAAGGAAGCAATTGGTCAAGTGTTTCAAGGAAAGGAACTGGCTTTCTTGTTTGATCCGGCCAAATTTAAAGATAAACCTTACTCCATGGGGGAGCCGACATGGGACCCGCCGCTCATGGGAGAACAAGAGGATTTGGAGCAGTATTTTTACTGGGCTTCCAATGAAATTTTTATTGAAAGAAATTGTCAAGCTCTTTTAAGTAAGCTGAGAATATCAGCCAAAGAGTTGATTCATGAACTGGAAAAGGAACTTCAACAAAGCGGCAGCTAACCCAAAAGGACATAAACACTCTTTTCTCCTTCTACCCACACTTGCTATCCATGCCTTCCCTCAAAATCTACCCATTCCTAGTTTTCCTTTTAGCTATTAGTTGGGGCTGTGCCACAATTCATCCAGGCGAAAGCTGGAAAATGAAAGCAGCGGATCAAACTGCAGGCCTAACCCTTCTTTGGGAGCTTCCTGAACAGCAGGTTCAGAAAATGCTTCCCCCAGGCCAAAAGCCAAGAATCCGACAAGGTAAAGGAGTGGTGATGCTTTTTCTGGCAAGCACGTCACAGTATACCCTGGGTGATAAGCCCAATGGACCACTCGCTGTAGCGCACTTACTTATTCCACTTGAAAAGCACCTCGGTACACCCAGTACGGTAGTTTCGAAGAAGCAAGCACTATATGGTGCCCTTGCACAACTGGATTTTCCTGTTCAAGATGGAGAAGTGGCTTTGACCTTGGCTGCTGCTCAGGATTCTGTTCAGGTAGATGGCAGCATCCAATTTATGACCGGAAAGTTATCCTTTACAGGAATGGCAGGTTCTCAAAAAGGAAATTTGGTGGATTTACCGCTCACTACACTTGTAGGGAGGCATCTAGATCGAAATTTTCTGACTGGGCCGGAAAGCTACCGCCCACTTGCCATGTCAAAAATCAAGGTCCGTTCGGAGGGAGATAATTGGATGGGTACCTTCGGATTAACCGCTCCTCCAGATCGAATTTGGGTAAATGTAGATTTTGACGTCGATTTTTTTTATTTTAAAAAATTGAAGCAGTAGCATAAAATATCCCTTTCTAGATCATGCCCTTAATGCTAGTCCACAAAAAACCTTCTAGAGTATTCAATCTTCTTTTTATGAAAAAATTAATCTGCCTGATAATTGGCTTTGGATTAAGTTTTGGACTTGCTGACGCCCAACAATCCAAGAAAAATCTAAATGCGAACTTAAATGCGTTTGAAGCAGAAATTCAAAAAGACATTGAGGGTCAAAAAATTGCTGGAGCAGCCTACTTGCTCTACCATAAAGGCGAGGTTATTAGGTTAAAGGCATTTGGATATGCTGATCTAGCTACTAAAAGGCAGATGCAAACCAATTCCCTTTTTCGATTGGCTTCCATGACCAAACCCATTGCTTCGTTGGCCCTGCTCTTGTTGCAGGAAGACGGGCTAATTAACATGAACGATCGATTGGATAAGTACCTACCTGCATTTGCCAATCCTAAAGTTCTTGTCAAGCAAGATACCTTGCTTGGTGTCCCGATTTTGCAAACTGAAGCAGCTAAACATCCGATCTTGCTTCGGCATTTGCTGACACACCAGGCGGGATTTGTAAGCCAATGGGGAGGTACTTTGGGAGGCTTGTACTTGGGAACTTACCCTGATGTAAATGCACATGATTTGACACATTTTTCGAATCAATTGGCAAAGCTGCCACTGAGTCACGAGCCGGGGGAAGGTTGGATATATGGGCCTTCCATTAATGTTGCTTCAAGAGTAGTAGAAGTGGTATCAGGGATGCCATTTCAAGATTTTGTACAGCACCGGATCTTAAATCCCCTCGGCATGACTGCCACTAAGTTTTTCTTGGAAGAAACTGATGCAGCGCGACTGACCACACTCTATGCCCCTGATGGACAAGCAGGCCTACGAGTACTAGATCCTGGTACTGTATCGAGTAAGTTGATTTCAGGCCCCAAAGTCTTTTACAGTGGGTCTGGGGGATTGGTTTCCACACTTGAGGATTACCTTACTTTCTGCGTCATGATCCTGAATGATGGCAAACACCAAGGCAAACAGATCGCCAAGCCAGAGACGATTGCTTTGATGAAAACCGATCAAGTGCCTTTAAGCATTAATGCGCATTATACGGATGAAGGTAGGCAATTGGCAGAAGGCTTTACCTTTGGCTATCAGGTAGTTCGTAAGGAGACCAATAAAACGCTCAAACGAAAAGGGACGATTTCTTGGAGTGGAGCAACGGGCCCCATTTTTTTTATTGATCCGAAGGAGCAGCTGATTGGGATTTATCAGTTTCAAACTCAACCACACAGTCAGGTGGGTACGCGCAAATCTTTTGCAGATTGGATGATTAAAGCTGTCCGACCTGAATGAAGAATTTCCAAGATTTTCCTTCGGTCTTATTGATGCTCCATTAGGTTGTTTTTAGAATAAAGGTTAGCTTCGAATGCCTTATAGGTAGCATTATTTTTCCATGATTGCACGAGAGTTTCCGGATACCGTACCGGGTGTGGTACAAAAAATTACCAGCCTTGCTCAGACCTTGGGCAAGGGGTATCGGGTATTCAATGCTGCGGACAACTTTGCTGAGGTGGGATTGGAGTTTGAGAATCCAGGTAAGGAAAGCAATATGCTGTTGATGCAGGCCTTGCTCGTGGCGGAAGGGGTGCAACTCACTTGTTCTCCTTGGGTCAAATCCTGGAAAGGGTCTCGAATTGTAGTTCCAAACCTTGCGCAGGACGCAGCAATGGAATACATACGATCCGAGTTTATTCCCGCCCTGGAGAACTTGTATCCCCGCATCGTTCCAGAAGAGGAAAAACCACTTAATACGGGGACCCAATCTTGGGTTCAAACCCTAAATGCACTTTGGAATGGGTTTGTATCCCTTTTTAATAATTTAGGAGTTCTTGGACTTTGGATCTTTTTTATCTTTTTAGTCTTTATTTTACCTCGTGCCCGAACCACCGTTCCCGAGGATATGGAATCCATTCAGGCCCAATCAATTTCTGCCTGTTTTTGTCAGCAAGTCTTGGAAGCAGACTCGGTCATGAAAGCTTCAGAAGAACAATTCAAGGCTTGTGCTGCCAAGTATGTATGTGCAGGAAATGCGAAAGCTTCCTGTCTCTTGCAGGCCGATCGGGACTGGGCTAGCTGCGAGTTTTGAGAGGGAAATAGCGAGAAATAGTTATTTATCTTAAAGGAAGGTTTGTAATTTTTTTTAGGAATCAAATGCCAAAGTTAGTGTAGCGGATTGATTAGGAAATAATCTAATTTTAAACATATTCTTTCAACTTGGAGTTCACAAGGTTGATAGTGTATTATACTCAATATCAATCACATGAATAGACTCCTTTCCGCACATCTTCGGGCTTTTGATTGGCTAGACCAGCACTGGGAGAGTCCGAGAAGTACGCGTTGGATCAGCAATCTGGTGGTTGTATTTTTTATCTTGGGTTCGGTGGTGCCTCTGCTCATCTTTTTAGAAGTACCCTTTCCTTTTCCTACGCTATCCCCCTTCTTTGCCGTAGAGATTGCATTTACCATTTTGTTGGTATTTGAGATCCTCGGCTTGATTTTCTTACTTCCCAAGTCGGTAGCTGATTCCATCGGAAAGCAGTTTGAAATCATCTCCTTGCTGCTCCTTCGGGATGCATTCAAAGAATTTGGGCATTACATGGGGGACCTGAATTGGGAGCCTGAACTTCTGCTCGAGCTCCTACCCATGGTGGCAGATGGCTTTGGAGCTGTGCTTATTTTTGGGATGACCGCACTCTTTTACCGCACTCAAAAGCACCAGAAAATCACGCAGAGTAATGAGGAGCAGGCGGAGTTTATCTCGGTTAAAAAGGTCATCTCACTTTACCTTGCGCTCGTATTTTTCCTAATTGTTTTTCTGGACATCAGTAGAGCCTTCAATACAGGAGTGGTCTCCTTTAGCATCCAGTCGTTTTATACGCTGTTGATCTTTACTGACATCTTTATCTTGATCTTTTCGCTGAGGTATTCCAGTAAGTACTACAACTTGTTTCGCTATTCATCCTTCGCCCTAGCCACACTCTTTCTTCGCTTGACCATATCGGCACCTGCCTATTACAATGTGTTACTCGCGGTTATCGCTGGCGTTTTAGTACTTGGAGTAACCTACATTTACAATGGCTTATTACTTAAATCGAGTGCCTCTAAGCTAGGTTCTTAAGTTTTTTTAGGCCTTTCTACGCTTAATTCTCGGCTAGTTTTGGTATGCCTCTAGTAAAGAAAAATCGAGCTTTATTCTTGATGCCTTATTTTTCTTCTGTAATTTTCCACCCTACGATGAATTTAATTAGGTTTTGCTTGCATGGGTGTTGAACAGACTTGGGATGTGATTGTCGTTGGTTCCGGACCTGCAGGGGCGATGGCAGCATACGAACTGGCAAAAGCCGGTCGAAAAGTTGCTATTCTTGAAAAAGAAACCCTTCCACGGTACAAAACCTGTGGCGGTGGCCTTGTTTTTCGTGGACGCGAACTGCTCCCCATCTCTGTACAATCCGCCATTGAAAAGGAATTCGATTCCTTAGCGGTGTATTTTGACAACTTGCCACAGCCTTTTACAGCCCAGCGTAGTTTTCCCATTTTGAGTATGGTGATGCGAGACCAATTTGACCACCTACTCATCCAAGAAGCGGTCAAACTTGGGGCAGTGCTTCTCGAGGGCCAAGCGCTGCAGCAATTGGAGTTTGAAGAACACATTGCCCTTCATACCAAAACCGAGGTACTTCATGCACGCTACGTAGTGGCAGCAGATGGTGTTTTGGGGCCTACCGCCAAGCTTGCTGGATGGAAGGAAACGCGCAAACTCATCCCTGCCTTGGAATACGAAGTAGGGGTAAGCCCAGCAGATTTCGAGCGCCTCTCCAAAGAAGCCCGCTTTGATATCGATGCCATTCCGCAAGGCTATGGCTGGTGCTTTCCCAAGGCCAATCACCTCTCGATTGGGGTGGGGCTATTTGCGCCCCAGAAAATTCAACTCCGCACCTATTACCAAGCCTATCTTCAGAAATTGGGGATACATGAAACCACCTTCGAGGAAGCACATGGCTTTCAGATTCCTGTGGGAGCAAGAACGGATGGCTTTTCAAAAAGTGGCGTATTTCTAACGGGTGATGCTGCCGGCTTTGCAGATCCTCTGACTGCAGAAGGTTTGACCAACTCAATCTATTCAGGGATACTTGCTGGTCAAAGTATTTCGCGACAGTTTGATGAGCCAGAGCTTGCTGCCAATGCTTACCAAGCAGCCTTGGAAGAGCGACTCCTCCCGGAACTTCGTTTTAGTGAGGTGATGGCCCGCGTTTTTTATTTTATGCCCGCTGCTAGAAACTTGCTGATGCCCCGGTATGGACAGCGTGCCTGCGAGATTTTGACAGATGTATTTACCGGGCAACTTATACTCAGCCAAGACTTCAAAAAAAAGGCGCTCAAAAAACTGAAGTTGCCAATTTGGTGAGTAATCTGGGTAGTATTCTTGTCAACAGTCAACAGACCACAGTAGACAACCGTGGCGATGTGTTAATAGGTTTAGAATCCATACTTCGTACTTGCCTGCCTACCGCAGGCAGGGTACCTGGTACTTGGTACAATTTACTGTGGACCGTTGACTAATTTATGCAGTGAGTCAACCGCCTGGTAAGCCAAGGGTAGGATTGCGGATAACTATTTTTTTCCTTATTTTTGTTAACATTAATTTAACATAAGGGTTAAATTAAAGTAACTTTACTTCTCATTACCCCTTTAATACCGAAAAATGGCTCTTCAAGAAGAATTAGAAACTCAGGGCAACTGGCTCTTTCGTTACCGTAGTTTTTTGCCTATTGTGATTATTTTGGTGGGTTGGGCAAGGTACCTAAGACGGGTACTTCATCCTGAAGAATTCCCCCTTTATGTAGCTGATTACGAACAACTTTACTTTGCAGTAGCGATAGGAATAGGTCTCCTAGGTTTGTTGATTCGAGTATACACCGTAGGCTATTCCCCGCGCAATACTTCCGGACGGAATACCAAAGTAGGTCAGGTTGCGGATACGCTCAACCAAACAGGCATCTATTCCTTGGTTCGCCATCCACTTTATGTGGGCAATTTTTTGATGTGGCTAGGCCCTGCCTTGGTCACAGTAGATCTTTGGTTTATCATCTCCTTCTGCCTGCTCTATTGGGTGTATTACGAACGCATCATGTTTGCTGAAGAGCAGTTTCTTCGCAAAAAATTCGGAGAGGTTTACCTCCAATGGAGTGCTAAAGTACCTGCTTTTCTACCCAATTTTAGCAATTTCACTCCTCCGCAAATTTCCTTCAGCTGGAAAAAAGTGTTGACTAAAGAAAAGAATGGGCTCTCCGCCTTGTTTTTAATTTTCTTTTTGTTCGATGTTTCTGTACTCCTTTTCAACCCAGACCATTATGCTAGCCGAATTTTGATTGGCTTAAGTGTAGGCTCGGGTGTCCTCTACCTAATTCTGAAGTTCATTAAGTCCAAAACTTCACTTCTACTGGAAATTGATCGCTAAAGATTTGTTGATCTTTTAAATCCAAGTAATCCTTTGCCAAGAAGCTCTTTTTTGGCGAGTTTTGAAGCATGAGAATCAATCTTCTGTTTATTTCAGTTGTGCTGGCTTTTTTTACCCAAAGCTGTGTTGAGGGAAATACCCAAGAGACAGAGAAGGAAGAGGTATTAATTCAGCGTATTGACTCCCTTTTTTTAGCGGGTATCCCTCAAGGAAAATTAGCAAATCCCCTTCTGGAGGAGGTGAGTGGGTTGGTGGCTTCTCAGCGCTACCCCAATCGCATCTATGTGCATACGGATAGTGGGGGAGAAGCTGCGGTATTTGTGTTGGACACGCTAGGGAATGAACTGGGGAGATTGGATCTCTCCGGGCTGAAAAATAGGGATTGGGAAGACATTGCGATCGGCCCTGGCCCCAATGGGAGTTCGTATATCTATGTAGCCGAAATTGGGGACAACGAGGCCAAACACGAGGAGATCTACCTCTACCGATTTGCAGAGCCGGAGCTATTGCAAGCGATCCCAAGTGACGCAATAGATCAGGTGAAACTCCAATTTCCTGGAGGACCGAAGGATGCAGAAACACTCCTCGCTGACCCGATCACGGGCAGCTTATTTTTGGTATCCAAGCGGGAACCGAAAAATGCACTCTACCAAGTTCCCGCAACGGCCTTTGAAAAGGGTAGTGCTAAGCTTGAAAAAGTACATGAATTCGACTTTAACAGTTCCGTGGGCGGAGACATTTCAAAAGATGGAAGTCAAATCCTGATCAAAACCTACCTGGCCGTTTTTTATTGGAAAAGAACTGACAATCAATCGCTAGTGGAAGCCTTAAAAGCGGTGCCGATGCGCCTTCCTTACGTGCCCGAACCACAAGGTGAGGCCATAGGATTTAATTTTAAGGGGGATGCCTACTTTACCATGAGCGAAAAACGCAATGGGGTAATGCCTACACTTTATCGGTATCCCAAAAAATAAGGATTCCTTCGCTATCCTTTCAAAGAGGGTTTCCCCTCCTCGATTCAATCTGTAACTAAGTTAGATTCCCGTGTAGGTAAATGGGGTAATGGCCTTGAGTTCGGCCTTCAAGGCGGCAGAAATAGCCAATCCTTCAATAAACTCGGCCAAGGAGGCCTGAGTGATTTTTGAATTTGTCCGAGTTAAATCGCGCAAGGCTTCGTAAGGCTTGGGATAGCCTTCTCTTCGCAAAATCGTCTGAATCGCTTCAGCGACTACTGCCCAGTTTTCCTCCAAATCCGCATCAATCGCGGCACGGTTCAACTCCAATTTACCCAAACCTTTTTGGAGAGACTCCAAGGAAATCAGCATATGTGCTAGTGGAAGGCCTACTACCCGAAGTACGGTGCTGTCTGTAAGGTCTCGCTGCAATCTAGAGATGGGAAGCTTTGCGGCCAAGTGCTCCAGAAGCGCATTGGCGATGCCTAGGTTGCCTTCCGCATTTTCAAAATCAATGGGATTGACCTTATGCGGCATGGCAGAGGAGCCTACCTCGCCAGCTTTGATTTTTTGCTTGAAATAGTTCATCGCTACATACTGCCACACGTCTTTGGAGAGGTCCAGCAAAATCGTATTGATGCGCTTCAATCCATCGAAAATCGCAGCCAAGTGGTCGTAGTGCTCGATTTGAGTGGTCGGATAGGAGCGGGTAAGTTCCAAAGACTTTTCTACAAATTGCTTGGCAAAGCCATTCCAATCGATCCCTGGATAGGCAACATGATGGGCATTGAAATTCCCTGTAGCTCCTCCAAATTTGGCAGCATAAGGCACTTGAGCGAGTAGCGCCAGCTGCTGCTGCAGTCGCACTACAAATACCTCAATTTCCTTTCCCAGACGGGTAGGAGAGGCGGGTTGTCCGTGTGTCTTGGCCAGCATAGGAATCGATTCCCATTCAGAGGATAGTGCTGAAAGCTGTGAAATGATGCCCTGAAGTGCGGGTAGAATTACTTCCTGAAGTCCTTCTTTGAGCATCAAAGGTGTAGCGGTATTGTTGACATCCTGGGAGGTGAGTCCAAAGTGGATAAATTCTTTGTAATCGGCTAACCCCAAAGAATCAAACTTTTCTTTTAAAAAGTATTCAACTGCTTTGACGTCGTGGTTGGTGGTGCGTTCGGCACTTTTAATCCACTCGGCATCTTCCAATGAGAAATCACTCACCCAAGCGTTCAACTTTGGGTACAGGGTTTTGTCAAAAGCGGCAAGTTGTGGTAAGGGAAGTTCGCACAAAGCAATAAAATAAGCGACCTCTACCTGCACCCGATACTTGATCAGCGCAAATTCTGAGAAATAGGCACGAAGTGGGGCAGTCTTGCCGGCATAACGTCCATCTACTGAGGAGATAGCGGTGAGGGCCTGTAGTTCCATAAAATAAAATTTGCTGAGCGAAAAAAGGTAAAATAGGTACGATTTACCGAGCAAAGGTACGCCTTTGCAGTCAAAATCTCGAGCGCACCGATGGATTTCTCTCGCTTCGGCAAACTTCCTCGAATCATTTGGGGTTATCCTTAGAAAAATATCCCACTAAGGTTCGTTTTTTGAACCGAGGGATTAATTTTGCATCCACCCAACTTTTCAAATGCATGTTCAATTTCTTTAAGAAAAAGACTGAAACTAACTCCAGCTACCTCCCTCTCAAAGTCAGAGAGGTGGTGAAGGAAACTTCCGATACCGTTACCATATACTTTGAACAACCTGAACCCTATTTGGAGTACTTGCCGGGGCAATTTTTAACGGTGGTGTTGGACTTGGAGGGCAATGAACAACGAAGATCCTATTCCTTGTGTACCTCTCCTTTTGTAGATCCTTTTCCAGGTATTTCTGTAAAGCGGGTTCCCAAAGGCTTGTTTTCCAATTACTTGAACGATAAGATTTTTCCTGGAAAGACCCTCAACGTCCTCAAGCCGATGGGGAACTTTACCACCCCCTTTCATTCCAAAAACCGCCGTCATTTCTTTCTAATTGCTGGGGGTAGTGGCATCACGCCGATGATGGGTTTGCTGAAGTCCGTGTTGGTGAATGAGCCTGAATCGCGCATTACCTTGATCTACTGCAGCCGTAAGGAAGAGGAAATCATCTTTGGAGCACAGTTGCAACTCCTAGAAAAAGCGAATGCAGATCGCTTGACGGTTATCCATAACTTGAGCCAGCCGGCTGATTCCTGGTCAGGGCTTAAAGGCAGACTTTCTGCCTCGGTTTTGAAGGAGCTATTTGCGCAAGCCGAGTACGAGCCACGCTATCAGGAGGAGTACTTTATCTGTGGTCCAGAAGGACTGATGCAGACGACCCAGAATGTATTGGAGGAGTTGTCGGTTCCAAGTGAACGGATTCACAGCGAGAGCTTTTTCTCAGCTGCTGCCGAACAAGCAAAAGTGGAGGCCAAGGCCGGTATCACAGCTGGGCTACTTTCTCGAGACGTAAGCATCTTGGTGGAAGGGGAGGAACATTTGGTGACGGTAGATCCCGGGAAAACGATTTTGGAAGCCGGTCTAGCAGCAGGTCTCAATATGCCTTATAGCTGCCAAAGCGGACTTTGCACCGCCTGCCGTGGCCGTCTGGTATCTGGCCAGGTCAAAATTGATGAAGATGCAGGCTTGAGTGAAAAGGAAATCGCAGATGGCTATGTCCTGTGCTGCGTTTCTAGACCTCAGTCCGAGGAAATTCTAATCCGAATCGAATAATGGAAAAAGAAGAATTGCGCACGATTTATCACCGTACCGAGCGTCTTACTGTGGTGGTTTTACTTCTTGCACTTCCTGCATTTGGGTTGGTGTACCTCTACCAGCAATCGGGGCGTTTTACTCAGACCCTTCCGATACTTCCAACTTGGACTCAATACCTCCTCCTTGGAGCAGGTTTTCTTCTTTTGGCCCTACAGTACGGGTTATTTCATCAAAAAATAAAGCAATCCTTGCAGCAAGAATCACTTTTGGAAAAGGTGGGTTTGTATGCCGCTGCCACTCGACAGCGTTTTTTGATCCTCTTTTTAGTTTCAGTGATCAGCACTGCAGGTCTCTATTGGACTGGGAGTCCAGGTTTTGTTTTTCTTTTTACGCTGGCACTCGTATTCTTTTCTTTGGGGAAGCCCTCTCCAGATCGAATGGTGCGCTTGATGAAGTTGAAAAAAGAAGACCGGGAACTTCTAACTGAAATTTCCCGGCCTGCTTAGTTGGTTTAGCGAATTGAGGCTATTTTTTAGTTTGTGATAGTGATATTTCCTGAGGTGACGTTACCTCGCACGGTGTTAGCGGCATTATAGTTGATGTCCAAGGATTTTTCTGTGGTGGTATTCCCCACACGAAGGTTTCCTGAGGTCGACTGAAGTGCATAGTTGAAGTCTCCAAGGTTTGAAGGGGTTTGTACGGTAAAGTTGCCCGAGGTACCGTTAAATTGAGTCTTCGGCCCTATTCCAGAGTTCACGGCAGTCATGTTCCCTGAAGTGATTTTCATCAAACCTAGCTCCTTCACGTTTTCCAGTTTGGCATTGCCAGAAGTTAGTTGAACATCTAGTTGGCTTCCTATATTTTTTGCGGTAAAATTCCCGCTTGTAGAACCATAGTTGACCGTACCCTTGATGCCCTCTAGGGTGGTATTCCCTGAGGTTAGTCTCGCATTTAAATCTCCTTCTACATCCTTCGCTTGGAGTGTGCCCGAGGTGGCTGTAAGGGTTAGATTTCCCTTAATCTGGGAAGCAGTTACATTCCCTGAGGTAAGCTGCAAGGTAGTCAGTTTCGATTCCAGATTTTGTATGCTGATATTCCCGGAGGTGCCTCTAACTTCAAGTTCCAGCGCTACGGGTCCCGTGATTTTGATATATCCCTTGTTTTTGCCATTCCAGTTGTACTTTTCGCCACTTCTTTTGTAGCTGATTTTAAGGACATCTCCCACTGTCACGAATACTATGTCTTGGTCGGTCACATTGGATGCTAGGTAGGCTTCGACTGCTACTTCGGTCGAGGATCCACCTACATAGCTGACGTCCAGCCAACCGCTTTCCACCTCGATTTGGGTGATATTGGGATATTTTTTGGTGGTATTGACTACTACATTTTGGGCAGTGGCCCAAGTGGTGGAGGCGAGTAGGAGCAAGGCAAATAGACTTGCGTAGGTGTAGTTTTTCATAGCAATTCAGTTAGTCATTTAAAAGTTTGATGCCAAAAGTGATTGGATTCAAAGCGGGTCCTTTTCCTTCTTGGAATAGCTCGTTCAAATCGTAGGTGCTAAAAAAGGTAACGTTCTTGCCGATGCCCACCTCTCCTCGGAATCCGTAGCGTAGGTTTTCCAAGTAAAGGCCTGTGTTGATTTTTTCTGTTCGATCTACTGCGCGGCCTGATTCTTCGTAAACAAATTTGGATCTACCTCCCAGACGATAGCCTATGTAAGGCCCGGCGGCTAGGGTGAGGCCCTTATCCTTGTTCTTTCCGAGATTTACTTCGAGTAGGGTCATGGCAGTAAGGTAGGAGGCGGACAACTTGCTCTTTACACCTGTTACATCGGTGCGCTCCACAAAGGAAATTTGATCTTGGCCACGCACAGCTTGGAAGTCGCGGTTTTCAAATTTGAAATTGTACCATTGAAAAGCCAATCCAAAATTCCATCTCAACGCTTCGCTTAAGCGTAGCGAAGCCATCGAATTCAATCCCACATTCCAGCTACCCCAACCTTTCGTAGCGTAGGGCTGGTCCGAGGTAGGGAAGCTTCCTTTCTGCAAGAAATTATTGACACCAAAATCAAGGGTAAAGTTGGTTTTGAATAAGGGATCCTTCTTTTCCTTGGGATCCGTTTCGATTTTCACTTTGGTATCCAGTCCAGATTCGTCTACCAGGACACGCATTCTTCCCAGACGAACTTCCGTTTCCATACCATTTTCATTGACACGAACTACTTCTTTTACCGAGCCATCCTTCTTGTGGATTTCTACGAGGGTCACTTCCCCAGTTTCTTTGTTTTCCTTGACACCAAGTTCATTGATGATTTGGTTGATGTTCATCAACTTGAGCTTTTCAAAATCTTCGGTGGATTGCACTGTAATTACAATTCTGCCAGCTTTGCCAAACTCAATCACCACGCTATCCTTGAGGACGAGGTGTTTTTTATCGAGGACTTGCTCCGGGCGTTCTGCAGCCATGGCCACTTGAACCAGGCCTAAAAAGGCGAGTACTAGAACTAGTTTTTTCATTGTTTATTGTGTTTTTGAATAGTTTGGTTTTGTTTTTATTGTTTATCTGAGGAGGATCCTCTTCTACTCGTTAGTGAAGAAAATAGCCGCTCCTTTTTTTCTTGGATATCTTCATATCCTTCGTCCAATTTGCCCAATAGTCCTTCTACTTGCCCGACGGTTTTGCCGAGCTCAGTCACTAGATTTTTTTCTTTTGGAGCCGCTTTTTGGAGTCCATCCGAATAGATACGGATGCGGTAAGTGCCAACTTCCTCTGCTTGCGCTTCATTGGTCGATGGAGTGAAAACTGCATTGGTTTCTGCTAGGGCTGGAGCTGGACTGTGTACCGGTTCAGCGGCATTGGGTAATGCCTCAGCTGTGAATACAGGAATACTAGCAGGAACTGCCTCGGTTTGTGTAATCACTTCTGCTACTAAGACGGCTGGTTTCAGTTTCTGGGTTTTTATTCCAGTTTGAACAGGTTTACTAGTTGCAATAACGCCACTCACCGAGGACAGCTCTTTTTCAGCTTCAACCGTAGGGGATGGGGTCACTGGAATGGTTGTGCCTACTTCAGTAGTAGTTTCTTGCGCCTCAGCCAAGGGTGCTTTTATTTCGGACTCTTGCCCCGTAGACCAAAATAGGAATGCAGCACCAAGAGCAAGGGTTATCGCTGCAGCAATCGCTAACCAAGAACTTGCTTTTTTCGGAGCTTGCTTGGTATCAAGTTGACTTGCCAAGGTATCCCAAGCGGCTTGGCTAGGAGTTTCCTGGTGATTCTCGAGTTTTTCTCTAAACACTCGATCCAATACTTTGTCTGATTTAGCCATGCGTAATTTTGGTTTGGAGTTGAAGACTCGTAATTTTTTCTTTCAGCACGCTTCGTGCGCGGTTGAGTTGTGACTTGGAGGTGCTTTCGGTGATTCCGAGAAGCTCCCCGATTTCTTGATGCGAATACCCTTCGATCGCAAACAGGTTGAAGACTGTTCGGTATCCCAAGGGCAAGCTTTGGATTAACTCCATCAATTCTGCTACTTCCAGCTGGTTTAGGTCTTCGGCAACAGGCTCATGTATTTTTTCCGCATCCTCCAAAGAGACAGACAGGCTTAGGGAGCGATTGCTTCGAATGGCCATCAGTGCTTGGGTGACCACAATCCGCTTCATCCATCCCTCAAAACTTCCTTTTCCTTGGAATTGGGAAAGCTTTTCAAAGATTTTCATAAAGCTTTGGATCATCACATCCTCCGCTTGTTCTTGATCTTTGAGGTACCGCAGGCATATCGCCATAAATCTCCTCGAGTAGGTATCGTAGAGCTGACGCTGGGCTTGCCTCTTTCCAGAGAGACATCCCGAGATCAGTTCATCCTCATCGGAGAATTGGGGAGGTAAATGCATTTGGTTTAACTTTCAAAAAGGTAGATGCGCCCAACCAAGGAAAGGTTGCAGGCAGGTAGAAAAGTTTTTCAATTTTCTTTTTTCTCTACTAAAAGATACGAAAGAATCGTGGTGGTGGATGAAACAATTAGAGCGAAAAAATAAAAAACAGAAGTGCTACGGCAAGGATAAGAATCATCAGTTGCGACTTTTCTTTAAACTCCACCGCTACTTTAGGACGACGCAGGACAATGATAGCTAGGCCTATTCCAAAAAATTGAAGCAATATACTGACTCCATTTAGAGGGCCCATGGGGGCGTCCAACAAACGCAATTGGGTGTTGAGCAGGGAGACCGTGCCCAGTAATATGCCTGTAATTCCAAAAAGGAATGCACGCTGCAGCAGGACGGGTTCAGGTAAGGCGGACCATTTCATAAGGTGGGGGTATTCCGCAAAGGTAAAGAAAGTAGGGATAATAAGCGTATGCTGGGGAATCTGTCTATTTCCTTAGCTTATAGTTGCTTTTCTTTTTTCGAAATAACTGGCAATCTCCACTCCAGAAAGCGCATTGAGTGTGAGCTCCTTGGTTAGCCCTCCTTTTCGGCCGATCCAAACCCCATATTGCATGTCGGCATAGCCTTCCATTTCGTGCGCATCAGGATTGATGGAGAGCATGACTCCTTGTTCCATCGCGTAGCGAACCCATCTCCAGTCCAGGTCCAATCTCCAGGGATTGGCATTGATCTCGATTACTACCTGCTTTTCGGCACAGGCGTCAATGATCGATTTGTGGTCTATGGGATATCCCTCTCTTCGCAGCAATAACCTTCCGGTCGGGTGCCCCAAGATCGTAGTGTAGGGATTGTGAATAGCAGTAAGCAAGCGGTCTGTGGCACGCTTCAGGTCCATGTTGAGTACCGAGTGCACAGAAGAAACAATGAAATCAAAGCTCTGCAAAACCTCAGCCGGGTAGTCCAAACTCCCGTCTGGAAGGATGTCCGATTCGATACCTTTGAAGATACGGAAGGGTGCCAATTCTTGATTGAGCGCATCGATTTCTGCCTGCTGCTTGGTTACTTTTTCGATCTCTAAGCCACCTGCATAGCTCGCCGTGCGGCTGTGGTCGGAGATACCCAGGTAGTCGTATCCCAAGGCTTTGCAGTGCTCGGCCATCTGACGCAGCGTATGTTTTCCATCGCTGTAGATGGAATGGTTGTGCAAGATGCCTCTGAGATCACTGTTTTCGAGTAGCGTTGGCAGCGTTCCTGCTTTTGCTAGCTCCACTTCCCCCATGCCTTCACGCATTTCGCGAGGAATAAATTGCAGGTTGTTTTGCTGAAAAAACGCTTCCTCACTTTCAAATTTTGATTTCCGAATCAGTTCCCCTACCGTCTCCTGTTCGTTGACCCAAGTCCCGAGGTGGGCTTTGGAGGCCACAAAAAGCAATTCCTTGGAAGCAAGCTCATCTAGGCTACAAAAATGAATGACGAGCTGTAGTTCCGGCTCTTCCAATTTTCCTCTCCAGGTCATAGGTCCCGAATTGACTTTGTTCCAAGTAATGCCTGCCAGTTGCGTCAAGCTGGATTTAATCGTCTGTAGGTCTGCGGCCGCCACCAAAAATTCTACCACAGAAATGATTTCTAGGCGACGGGCAAAATCCCCCACTACCCGCACCTGTGCTCCAGGAAGTTGGTTTTGGAGCAGAATTGCCAAGGAATCGATGGTTTCTTCGATATCTGCATAGAGCCACTTTCCGGAAGTGGAAGCCTTGAAAAGCAGGTTTTGAATGATGGTTTCCTGAGTTTTCTCCCCAAAGCCCTTTGTTTGGGCTACCTTTCCACTTTGGCAAGCTTCCATGAGTTCGTGCGTGGAGGTGATGCCAAGCTCCTTCCACAAGACCTGTACTTTTTTAGGTCCCAGACCTTTCACTTGCAGGATTTCCAAGACGCCTGTGGGAGTTTGCTCCAGCAGTGCATCGAGCGTGGAAAAGCTCCCGCTGCTCTTGAGGGATTGAATGGCCTCAAGAATGCTTTTTCCGATTCCAGGTACCTGCGCCAATTCCTGCTCGCTCAGCTCCATAATATCTCCTTCTAGACGCTCCAAGGCATTCAACCCTCCTTGGTAGCCCCTGATTTTGAAGGGATTTTCCTCGTGAAGTTCTAGTAGCTGAATGCACAGCTTGAGTCGGTTTAAAATAGCCTTGTGGTCCAAAATTTTTATTTTTTAGCGGGTTTTCAACACAAATGTTGACAAATATAGTTTCAATTTAAACGCCTTAGAACTAACTTTCCTTTAAACAAGGGGGGAATTAACAGGTAAAGAAAGTAGCATGCAGTATTGGATCGTAAAAACTGAGCCCAGCACCTATTCTTGGAACAATTTGGAAAGCAAAGGGGAGGATACCTGGGATGGAGTGCGGAATTATCAGGCTAGAAACTTTTTAATGTTGATGCAGCCTGGAGACCTGGTGTTGCTGTACCATTCAGGTGCCGAAAAAGCGCTGGTAGGCCTTGCGCAAGTGAGCCTAGAAGCTTTTCCTGATCCCCAGGATGAAGCTTGGGTGGCTGTGAAACTCAAAGCGATTCAGCCCTTATCCAACCCAGTAACCTTGAGTAGCCTGCAAGCCGAACCCAGCTTGGCTGAAATTTCCCTACTCAAGCAGTCCCGCCTATCCGTACATTCTCTCAGCGAGGCCGCGTACCAGTTGATCCATTCCCTAAGTTTATGAACAGGTATCTAATCGCCTTATTTCTGGGGCTCCTTGCCTTGCCGGTAGCAGCTCAACTGCAGTTCAAAGAACGGATGGAAATTCCTGCAGATTCGTTTGAACCAATCTTTGAATTGATGCGAATCCCTTCAGGGCTTGTGGCTTTTCGCACTTTCCAGCCAAGAAAGCTAAATGCAGATCTTGTATTTGAATACTACCTCACTACCGATCTACTCCAATCCGACACCATCAAGGAGGTCAAGATTAAGGAAGGTTTTGACATGATTGGCTACGATGTGGATGAAGATCAGTTGTTTGTATTGTTTGCAGAGGGGGATGAGGCTGCGGCAGAAAAATACGTGCTGCACCTAGATCTAAGCACCCAGATTGGGGTGGAGTATGTAGCTGACAATTTGCTTCCTATGGACCTCGTGGAATTTTTGGTGCTGGATAAAAAAGCGATTTTTATGGGCAATGCCGACGCTCGTCCGGTGGTACAGATTCTGTCTTTGGAAGAGAAAACTGTCCAAACCGTGCAGGGAATTTACGGCAATGAAACCCATGTGGTCCAGATCCTAAAGCTTCCCGAGCTAGAGGGACTGGAGGTAGTCATTCGTCGTAGAGGACCATTCAAATCACAAGACACGTTTATCCTCACTTTTGACTTGGAGGGAACCCTTTTGCGCGAGCTCAAGGTAGCTCCTTTAGGTGATCAGGATGAGGAAATACTGGATGGATTACTCCTTGCTGGTGCAGGATATGGGCAAGCCTTAATTGGAGCCTACGGCAAAGAAGTACGAAATTCCTACAAGGGGATGTATTTGGCGCAAATCAATGAATTTGGGGAGCAAAATATAGGGCTCTATACCCTGGCCGATTTCCCAAATTTTTATACGTATTTGCCCGAAAAACAGCGCCTAAAGCAAGAAGAAATCCTAGCGGATCAACTTGAAAAAGGAAAAATTCCTTCCATACGGAATTCCTATGCGATTCGGGATGTCAAGGAATTCGAGGACAGGTATTTGATCTATTTCGATCAATTTTCAGTGTCAAGTTCCCGCGGACCAGGTACAGTAGCACCCACTTTGCCTTCACAGCGCTACCGCTACGATCGATCGAGCCGCATGGGTTACATTCCCTACTACATGGATCCCTACAATTCATTTGGAGGACCCATCCAAACCTATACCCTTGTTACTGAATACACTTATCGATCAGCCCACTTTATGGAAGTAGCAAAAACAGGGCAGGTCATTTGGGATAATTCTGCTAGATACGAGGATGTCAATACGACGTATCCGGAGCCCTTTGCAGAGGTTTCGGTGCAAGGTGAGGATGTATTTCACCTTTACCTTGTTAATGATCAAATCAAACTCAGCTACTTCAAAAAAGGGGAGCGACTGCTTGAAAATCAAACCATACCCTTGGAACTTGACGAATCGAAGGGAAAAATACAGTTCACTGATTTGGGATCGCTGCGACTGCTGCATTGGTATGGGCCCTACTTTGTGTTGTCAGGTCTGCAAAAAATTCGCTTTACAAACCAACAGCAAAATGAAGAGGTACGGGAAGTGTTTTTTATCCAAAAATTACTGTTGAACGGGGATTTGTATGTGCCAAATGCGGACTTAAACTAGTTTATTTTCTATATTTACCGCAAATTTAATCCATGCAAAAACGGCTAGTCCTCGATCAGCAGCAGATTGACATCACACTGAAGCGGTTCTGCTACCAACTTATCGAAAATCACGACGATTTCGAAAACACGGTTTTTTTGGGATTACAGCCGAGAGGCACCTTGCTTCTAGACAAAATTGTGGCACTACT
>CAMCBC010000021.1 GCA_945872775.1 Spirosoma fluviale
ACGGGAGTAGCCGAAGAAAATCCCTGCTCTTGAAACCAGCTCACAAATCGTTGAGCAACCAGCTCCATAAAAGCATGATTGGAAACCCCCAGCTTTTCCAAGTGGAGTTGATCCAGATTGGCAATCTCCGAAGCTGAAAGAATTTTCATCATAATTTAGACCGATGGCGAAAGCGATTTCCTTTCGGACAATTTCAATCTACTTAAAAAGATCATACCAAGCACAAAGAAAATCACAAGGAACAAGGCTGAATTTCGCATGCTTCCAGTCAGCTGTTCGATAGCTCCATAAGTGGCAGTTCCAAGGACGACAGCGACTTTTTCTGTGATGTCAAAGAAACTGAAAAAGGAAGCATGGTCTTTAGTTGTGGTTGGAATCAGCTTGGCATAAGTAGCACGGGAGAGCGACTGAATCCCACCCATCACTAGACCCACTACAAAAGCTAGCGTATAAAATTGGTAGATCGAATTGACAAAATAGGCAGCTACACAGATTCCCATCCAGATTAGGATCATGATCACCATACTCGTTTTATTTCCAAACTTTCGAGACACAAAAGCAAAAAAGTAACTGCCTCCTATGGCTACTAATTGAATAATCAATACCGTTAAGATCAGTTGGTCGCCTGGCATACCGAGCTCCTTGTCTCCAAAGGATGCTGCTAAAAACATGACCGTTTGCACCCCCATCGAATAAAAGAAAAAAGAAGCTAAAAATCGATTCATTATAGGCATAGCACGGACCTCCTTAAATACGGAATTTATTTCTCGGTATCCTTTCCAAAAATATCCGTTGGAAATAGATTGCTGATAGGGGTTGTTAGGCAAAACTCGAAAAGGGATCTGGGCAAATACGATCCACCAGATGCCGGTAACTACAAAAGAAAAGCGAGCAGCAAAGCTTCCTTCAGGCATCCCAAACCATTCGGGTTGTTGAATAATCATCAAATTTAAGATTAGAAGAATCACACTTCCGATGTAACCAAATGCGAAACCCTTGGCACTAAGCATATCAAACTCTTCTTCCTTGGCAATTTCAGGCAAAAAGGAATTGTAAAATACGATACTCCCAGAAAAACCTATACTCCCTAGAACACTACAAATGATTCCAAATTCAAGGTTTTCGCCTGTGAAAAAAAATAAGGAAATACAGGATATTGCCCCTAGGTACACAAAGAACTTCATAAAGTTCAATTTATTACCAGCGGCATCTGCAATGCCAGAAAGCAAGGGAGCCAGCAAGGCAATCACTAAGTATGAAAACGAGATCGAATAGGAATACAAGACCGTATTCACGACTTCCCACCCGAAGAAGGAAACGGTATCGGAACCATCTGAAGCTTGCGTGACACTGTTGTAATACACTGGAAATATCGTAGAGGAGATCACCAGACTGTATACCGAATTTGCCCAATCGTACATGACCCATGCACGTTGAACTTTCTTATTGGAGGTTGGGTGGGTGTTCATAAAGGCAGAAATAAAAAAAGCCATTCGCAAGGCGAATGGCTTTCAATATACGAGAAAGATTGTTACTCTTTGTCTAATTTCTTAGTAGAAGCGTACAAGACTTTACGTGCATCAGCATTACGCAATTCAGTTTGCACATCGGAGATAGGACCCATTTTCACGTCTTTATCCACTTTCATGGAGATGGTGATGGAACCACGATCTGCTTCAGGCAACTTATCGCGCTCTTGGTTAACCCACTGTACAATCTCCGGAGAGCTAATCAAGACGTCGTTGGCTTGAACTCTAGGCTCAGAACCATAAAGACTTGTATTCTTTGGCTTTCCAATGAAAATGTAGGAAATCAAGGTCTTATTCTGCAGCTTTTGAAGCTGAGAAGACTGAGGAATCTTCTGATCAACTAACACGTCTTGCTCTCTCAACACAGTGGTCACCATGAAAAAGAACAACAACATGAAGATGATATCTGGAAGGGCAGAGGTATTGATTTGATCACTACCGCCTAACTTTTTCTTTCTAAACTTTGACATATCAGTTTCCTCCTACTTTATCAGGTTCAGCAATAGAGATCGCCATTGGAATCCCTTCTTTACCCTTGTCTTGAAGTGCTTTAGAAGCCTCGTCATCGCCAGTAAGTGCTCTGTATTGCTCAGAGGTAAGTCCTACTCTTTCAGAATACACATCGAAATACGCCTTTTTGGCTAAATCGAATACCTCAAGGAACACCGCGTAGTTGGTACCTCTATTCGTTTTGATAGAGATAACCGCCTCACCTGGGTGATCCGATGAATCAGGCTTTCTTTGCGCTTGACTTTGCAAGGAAGCTGGTAGCGTGTTGTACAAAGCAGCAGCATCCTCATCCGGAGCTCCAAAATTCATGATAAAGTCTTTGAAATCTTTATCAAGACCAGCAGCAGTCCTTCTGTACTCCCCTTCAACCAACAAGTCATTGTTGGCGTTGATCAAGACGTTGAAGATATTTCGCTCGTTCTTCTTGATATCTGGGGGTGGCACATTAGGATCCTGCTTCGGAGGAAGGACATTCAGAATACCCTTGTCCGAAGCAATAGTAGTAGTCACGAGGAAGAAGATCAACAATAGGAAGGCGATATCCGCCATCGATCCCGCGTTGATCTCATTACTCATTCTATTTTTACTTCTTGCCATTTTATTTGACGGCTTTAGTAAGTTCAGTGACTACAATTGACACAATTGCAACTACAGTTAGAATGTAGGTCATGACCAACATACCACCGATCAATTGTGACAAACCGGGAGTCAAATTAAAAGGAGCACCTTCAAACTTTGGCAATACTTCATTGCCAGAAAGGCTGTAACAAATAAAGAAGAGTACAGCAAGTCCCAATACCCCTAAACCTGACTTCATCAATCCTTTCGGATCATCCAAAGACTTAAGTAAGGGCATCACAATGGACAAGATGGTACCTACTACTGCAAGCAAGTAGGAGGCATAAAGCATTATATCGTAAGCATCCATAGTTTCAGTTGTTTATAACTTTAATAATTGAGCAAGTGGATTGAGCTAGTAATTACTTACCAGTCAATTTGTGCTTAACCAAGATATCAACAAATGAAATGGAAGCATCTTCCATATCGTTCACCAAAGAGTCGATTTTAGACACCAAGTAGTTGTAGAACAATTGAAGGATCATCGCCGCGATCAAACCAGCTACTGTGGTCAAAAGGGCGATTTTAATACCACCTGCTACGATAGATGGAGAGATATCACCAGCTGCTTCGATGGTATCGAAAGCGAAGATCATACCAACTACAGTACCGAAGAAGCCCAACATTGGAGCAAGAGCGATGAACAAAGAGATCCAGATAAGACCTTTCTCCAAACGTCCCATTTCTACTGAACCGTAAGAAACGATAGATTTTTCTACCATGTCAATGCCTTCTGCATAACGCATCAAGCCTTGAGTGAAGATAGAAGCTACTGGACCTTTAGTATCTCTAGTGATATCCTTAGCTGCTTCAACACCTCCAGATGCCAAAGCATCTTCAACTTTCAACAACAATTTCTTGGTGTTGGTAGTCGCCATGTTAAGCGTAATGATACGCTCCAATGCAATTGCAAGACCGATGATCAAGCAAAGCAATACTGGAGTCATGTACAATGGATCTCCTTCAATAAATTTTTCTTTGATAAGCTGATGGAAGCTTTGCTCCTCAGCGACGATCTCGTCGTCAACTACTGTTGGTGACGCAGCAGTCTCTTCTGCTGCAGGTGTTGCTTCTGTGGCAGCTGCAGAATCTGCAGGTGCATCTTGAGCGTTAGCGAACGCAGGAACGAATAGGATACCTGCAAGCATGAACAAAGCGATGAACTTTCTCATAGTTTTTTTTTTAATTGACTTGGATTAAGGTTAAATGGTTTCCAGAATAAATCGAGTTTTAAAGTTATCATTTTTTAATTTCAAAAAACAAGAGGCCCTTTTAACTTTTTTTTTCCAACACCGCATTTAAACCAAAATGAAGGCAATTTTTACACGAATGGAAGTAATTGAAAAGGACATCTAACCAAAGAAAATTCTTCTTTCTCCTCCTTTTTTAATTTGATGATTAATTAATCAATTGATTATCAACGTTTATTGGCTTTTGAAGATTTTTTTTGGCCGAATAGCCTCCATCTCTTTAAAAAAACCAACAGCTGAGAATTTTTACAGAGCGATAGGCAACCTACTGAATACCTTCTTGGTCAAGGAGATACACGAGTGCAGCCATTCCCGCTGCTCCCAATTCCAGTTCCCGCTTATCCACCGCCTCAAACACATCTGCCTCAGTATGGTGGTAGATAAAGTACTTCTGAGAATCAGGCAGCAGTCCAATCAAGAGGGTACCTTGATCACGAAGGGGGCCAATGTCTGCTCCACCACCTGGTTTTTGAAGGCTCCATAACTGATAAGGTCGAAGAAGTTCGGCCCAAGAGGCGATTTTAGCACGCTGCTCAGGAGTGCCCGTTGAAGAAAATCCAATGGGTAAAAATCCACCCGAATCTGATTCAATGGCTGCAATGTGCTTTTCTCCCCTCTCCTTCGCTACACGTGCATATTCCTGACCCCCGCGAAGGCCATTTTCTTCATTCATCCACATCACCGCACGGAGCGTGCGCTTGGGCTTCCATCCCAACTGCTTGTACAAACGGAGCACCTCAATGCCCTGCATGCAGCCTGCTCCATCGTCATGCGCCCCCTCCCCTACATCCCAGGAATCCAAATGTCCCCCCACAGCGATAATTTCCTCAGGCTTTTCGGATCCTCGCAGTTCACCGATCACATTGTAAGAAAGCTTTTCAGTTTTCATCTCCCCATGAGATTCCAAATACAACTGCAAATCAGGCTGACCCGCAAGCAAGCTACTGAGCAGTTCTGCATCCTGTGTACTGATAGCCAAAGCAGGAATAGCGGTTCCATTCGGCGCATAGCGCTGATTTCCCGTATGAGCGTAGTCGTCCACTCGATTGTTCATCGAACGCACGACAGTGGCAATCGCTCCAAACTTAGCTGCCTCAGCAGCTCCCGAACCTCGCTGACCTACAGCTCCTGAATAGGCTTCAAAAGCATCCACCTTGGTCGGATCCATGGGCCCATTGAAAAAGACAATCTTTCCCTTCACTTGGCTCCCAAGCGCCTGCAATCCAGCAAGACCCTTAACCTCCACCACCTGACCTAGCAAGCCCTTTGCTCCAGTACCCTGAGTATTGCCGAGCGCCAACGAAGTCAATTCTACAGTACCATGTGTTTTTGAATTCACTACACGCACCACATCTTTTCCTCCCCGCTCCCAGTGCGGCACCATCACAGGCTGCAGATATACCGTATCAAAGCCATAGCTTTCCATCAACTGCTTGGTCCATTCCACTGCGGCAGCAGCACCAGGAGAACCGGAAAGTCGATTGCCAATCTCTTTGCAGAGGTAGCGCAAGTTGTCGTAGGTATGCCCTGAGGAAAGTTCGGTATCGTAAATTGTTTTTATTCGAGATTCATGGCTTTGCCCTACGGCTAATAGGGGCAAAAAGAACAGCAAGAGGAGTATTTTTTTCATCGGAGAGGGGGGAGTTTATTTTTCGTTGAAAAAGTTACGGGAAAAAAATCCTCCCAAGCAAAAAACACCAGCCATTCTTTGGGTGTTTTTTCTAGAACTCTTTTTTTTGAAAATTCGTTAAACCAATTGCCTTCTTTTTTAGTCTATAGAAGGGAAACCTATTTTCAACTCATTTAACAACACTACTTATGAAATTACTTGCTACGCTGGTCCTTGGAATCAGCACCTTTTTTGCTGCAGCAAACCTAATCGCTCCTGCAACTGTCAACAAAACTGAAAGCCAAGTTCGTTGGGAAGCATCCAAGGTAACCGGCACGCACTGGGGCTATGTTCCTTTGAAAAATGCTACGCTAGATTACAGCGGCGGAAAAATCAAAGGTGGATCTTTTGACATGGACATGGTCAACTTGACCGTAGAAGACCTTACAGATGCAAAATCAAAAGGAAACCTAACGGGCCACTTGAAGTCGGATGACTTTTTCTCCGTAGAAAAATTCAACACTTCTTCCTTCAAAATCACGGAAGCAAAATCCAGCAACGGCACAGACTACACGATCACTGGTAACTTGACCATCAAGGGCATTACACAGAAAATTTCTTTTCCTGCCAAGGTTGCCGTAGCCGGCAAAAAAGTAACCGCAACTGGACAAATCAAGTTTGACCGCACCAAATTCGAAATCAAATACCGTTCAGGAAGCTATTTCGAAGATCTTGCTGACAAAATGATCTACGACGAAGTAAAACTAGATGTGAAATTGGTTGCTGCTATCTAAGCGAAAACTTTTACCACACAAAATCCCCAAGAGCTTTCGCATCTTGGGGATTTTTTTTGTGACACATTTTTAAAATCAAGAAAGCTTTTCCCGCTTACAAATCGTATTTCAACGTAAGCAAGGCATACCGAGGCTGCACTAGGTAAGAAAAGGTACTCACCACACTTTCGCTGAAGCTATCCCTACGGATGGCGTACGTATCGGCTAGGTTCCAAACGGATAATTTGACTTCCCAAGGGCTCTCTTTACCTTGGTAAATTAGGTAGGTATTCAAAAAATCAAACCCGCTCTGGGTTCCTTGTGCTTGGTTGAGGTAGGCCGTATAGGTGTAGTCCGCCTTCAACTTCAATCCTTTGTAGAGATCTAAATCAATTTCTAAGTTGGGACTGTGGGTCGTGAAGGTATTGTCAATCCTACCCGACAGGTATTGATTGGCGGTAAATGAATAACCCAGCTTGGCTTCCAAAACTTTGAAGAAGGTGCTAGTCAATTTGGTGTCGTAAGTCTGGGAAAACTGCTCGTTTGGAATCAGCACTTCATCGAGAAAGGAGTTGGTTTGATACGAATTCCAACGACCGCCAAATTCTAGTTTCATTTTATTGAAGGCCTTATCCATACGAAGATCGCCATTGAGGCTCTTATTGATAGGCTGCACATTCAGCACCGAAAACAAGCGGTTGATGCCAATAAAGTCCGTTGTGGTCACGATGTCGTTGCGCTTGCGCTGGTAGTTCATATTTCCGAAGACGGTCAAGCCCGAAAACATGTCGAAGTGCGTATAGGCAAGGGTATGTGTCGAAAAGATGCCCTGGTCTAGCTGCCGATTCCCTTGAAAGAGCGCGTTGTAATCCTGCAATAGAAGCCCTTCGGCCAATTTCTGGCTATCCATAAAGTTGGCTTCTGCACCAAATCGGTAAGTCACCGAGCGATTGGAGGTGATGTTCCACTTGGCATACATCGCTGGCAAAAGTAAAATACGGTCCTGCTCCTTTCTTTGGCCTCGCTGCTGATCACTCCAGGTGTAGCGGTGCAAGTTTGCCGAAGGACTCAGGATCCAATCTTTCCATTTCGTCTTCCAACTCATCCCTAGGTACAGGTCTTGAAAGCGAAAATCAGAATCATTCAAGAACGCATCAAAGGTTTGGCTGAAACCTACTTGGCTCAAGTTGCTGTCAAACTGCTGCCGCAGCTTCTGCATGCCAAAAGACCAGTTGAGGTGATTGGTAGCGTTCAAAATATAGTAGTAGTTGGCAACCCCTTCCAGGGTTTCTGTAAGTAGTTCTTGTGCCTGTAGGAGGCGATAGCTATCCGCATTTTGCAAGGGATACAAGCCCACCAAGGGTTTTGCAGAGGAGGTGAGGTCTAGGAAAGGGTTGGCAAATTTCTTCTCCCAGTTTGCCTCCACGCTATACACCTGATCCTCATTGGGAGCATGAAACCATTCTACTTTTTGCTGCAGTGTGTAGGGTGTACGGGTGCTAGCGGTAGCAATTTGTTGATTGAAGGAACCAAAATTGGAGTTGAGCAGGTTACTGTTGTCTACCTCGGCAAGCTTACCGAAAAAGGAATACTTCAGGTAGGTTTCCTCTTTTGGAGTATAGGTCACCGCGTATTTCCCTAGCCCAGATTTATTTTGAACTCTACTGGAGGAGATAAGTTCCTCGATGTTATTCTGACCAGCATTGAGGTAAGTTCGAATGGAACTGCTCCCCAAACTATTGTCTGAGGTGGAACCAATCACAAAGCCCGTATGTCTCCATCGAGACGAAGGGGAATAGTTGATATTGATGGCACCCAAGGTGGTACTTAGGTCTGCTGCATTGGCTCTCGTCGCCATGGGAATACCCAAGTCATCCCCATTCGTCTGCACCCGAGATCCTGCACGTGAACCTAGGCCTCCCATGCCTCCGCTAAATCGGAAATAATCCTGCAAGGTAAAGGGCTGTTCGCCCACATTGTTGGAGCCACCAATCAGGTTAAGGTTCAATTTGGGAGCATAATAGAAGGTGTTGGCATGGCCAAGATATCGCTCTTGAGGCCCAACTCCAGCACTGAGGTCTCCAAAGACCATATTCTTTTTTCCGTCCTTGAGTTCGATGTTGAGTGCTAGGGTTTCGTTGGTATCCATGCCCCGCATTGGGCCAACTTCGTTGAAGTTTTTCAACACTTGCACCCGATCTACAGCATTTGCAGGAAGATTTTTGGTGGCCAATTTGGTATTACCATCAAAGAAGGGCTTTCCATCAACCAAGACCTTGTCTACATTTTTGCCTTGCACCTTGACATCGCCGTTTTCATCCACCTGAAATCCAGGAAGTTTTTCCAAGACATCCTCGAGCTTTCGCTCGGTACCCGTTGTAAAGGCATCGGTCTTGTAGGTGAGCGTATCCCCCTTCATGGACACGGGCATTTCGGAGACTACCTCCACCAGACCCAGTTCCGTATCATTTTGCTTGAGACGCACTACCTGTGGAACTTCCGAATTCCAATCCGAAACCACTTTTTCGAATTTCAAGTAGCCCACGAAAGATACCCTTAACAAATAGGTGGTGCCTTCCGCCAAGGTCACTTTGAAGCGCCCTTCATTATTGGAGATGCCAAAACCTGCAATTTTTTGGGTGCTCTGGTTGATGGCGACCACATTGGCATAAGCAATGGGCCGATTGAGGCTATCCAAGACCTGACCAATAAGCGGCTTGGTTTGGGCCATGGAAAACCCTGCAAGCAAGAAGAAGCAAGCGAGCAAACTTATTCTTTTGATCAATAGCATCAATAAGAAGGAGAAATGTGGTGAATCGAATCAGACTTCCGGATTTCGATTAAAGAAGATTTAAACTAAACCTTGAGCTTAGTTTCCAATTCGTATTTCCATTCTGTTCCCTTCTCCAGGCTTGCCTTGGTAGCGGTTCATCATCTGCTTCATGCCTTCTTCTTGCACGGTTCGAAATTCTGCCTGCGTAATTTCCTTTCCTTTGCTCGGTCTTTCGATTACTACCGGATCGGCAGAAGGATTCAATTCGATTTTTTCACAGATAAGTGTTCTCCCTTGATTCTGAACTTCCAAAATCAAACCCGGAAGCCCAAAAAAGTTTTCTGGACCATGGGCAACGGGAATCTCAGGCGTAAACCAAACGGTCACTTGTAGGGTGTCTTTCACATTTTCCATTTCAGTCATTCCTGTAGAAAATCGCTTGCTATCAACGATGCGTGTGTAGCTCGCCTTTTGAACCGTGTAGTTTCCTACTTTTTTGGTTTCCTCAGAAAGCTCCCATTCTACTGGCTCGAGCATATCTTTGACCAAATAGGCCTTCCCCATCATGTCTTGTTGTTCCAAAAAGCTTTGATCAGCAATATTTTTGTACAGGGTCGATCCTTCTCCACTGGTAGCCACCATAAAAACCGCCCCACCTGCAGAAGCAGTGGCTGGTCCGCCTCCCAAACTTTCTTCTTTCTTCCAAGTAGACTCCGTTTGGTTAAAGGACAGGATGTAATTCTGTTCCATCTGCTTTTTCAAAGAGGCTTGAATCTGCGCGATTTGCTCCGGAGCCATTTTGGTGGAATCCATTTTAATGGAGAATTGGGAAGTCGACTTGTAATAGGCTCTGCCCGTAAATCCTTGAGCAAAAGCGGCCTGTAGGCCTGTCCCTAAGAAAAGAAGTAGTGAAAGAAATGCGATCGTACGTTTCATGGTTGTGTTATTTTACCTTACAAAAGAAGTGAAGAGAAGCCAATATACGAGTTAAGCAGTGTTAACGTGTGTTAAAATGAATGGTTGATTAAGTTATGTTAAGTTAAATGAAAAAGGGAGGCTTCAGACCCTCCCTTTCTTTTTTTAGTTCAAAATAGAATGTCTAGACCTACTTTTCTCAATAGGTCAACTTTTTCAAATAGGCAATACTTACAGGCAAGGTCTCCAACTCTTTCTCGCTCTCATCCTCGATAAATAGGTGCTTGATCCCGATTTTATTGACTTCCTTCAAAATCGCCACAAAGTCAAGTTCCCCCTGCCCTAAGGGCACATCGTTTTCAGGTCCAGTCCCTCCGGTCATGTCTCTTGGAGCTCCTTTTCTAAAGTCCTTAAGGTGCAAAGACACCCAGCGCTTGCCGTATTTCTTCAGTAATCCCGCTGGATCCCCTCCTCCAAAGTGCGTCCACATCACATCCATTTGTAAAGACACATATTTTGGATCGGTATTCTCTACTAAGTAATCAAAGAGTGTACCTGCGCCATAAGGCTGGAATTCGAAACCATGCACATGGTACTTGAACGTGATTCCATTTTCCTTCAATACTTTTCCTCCGGCATTAAAAACCTTAATCGCACGGTCCGCATCGGCTTTGGAAAACTGTCCTCGAGCATGAGGAATCCAAGCACACATCACATAGGAAGCTCCCAATGCTTTAGCACGATCAGCAACGGCCTGTGGGTCGCTCTCCAACTGCTCAAAACCTGTACCCGTGGAAGGAATGGTTATCCCTCTGTCATTCAACATTTTTTTGAATTCCACAGGGTCAACACCCTGCGGCGCTCCTCCTTCATAGGTTTTAAATCCCATCTTTTGGATGATGTCCAAGGTTTCGGGCACCCCATTTTTCCATTGGTCACGAAAGGTGTAGGCAGCAATTCCTAGCTGGGCTTGGAAGAGTGGGTCTCCCTTTTTCTGAGCGATGGTAGCTGTTGGCGAAAGCATCCAAGTCAAGGCAAGGATGAAGATAGCAAGTGTATTTTTCATGGTATTTTGGGTTTTACTCCCTCAGAAAACTACTGATCGAAAGGAAAGATCAGCGAATCCCTGAGGAAAATTGTTAAAGATTGCCCTTTGTCAACTCGGCCACGGCATGATTTGCAGCGCGAGCGGTCAGGGTCATAAAGGTTAAGGTTGGATTTTGAGTACTGCCGCTGGTCATGCAAGCGCCATCGGAAACAAACACATTTTTGCAGGCATGCAACTGGTTAAACTCGTTGAGTAGGGAGGTTTTAGGATCTCTTCCCATGCGTACGCCACCCATTTCGTGAATGTCGGATCCTGGAGGTGCTCCCGTATCTTCCACTTTGATATTTTTGAATCCCATCCGCTCGTACATTTCGGTTTGCTGCTCCAGAAAATCACGCGTCATCTTGTCGTCATTTTCCTTCCACTCTACCGAAAGAATAAGTTTAGGAATCCCATACTTGTCTTTTTCGTCTTTGCTAAGCCGCAGGTGATTGGACTCTTCGGGCACCATCTCCCCTTGCATCCAGGCTGCCATACCCCAAAGCCCGTAACCCGGATCGAGCAACTTCTCTCGTAAGGCATCTCCAATCAGTTCTCCATTTCCATCTAGCTGTCGGTTAGCAGACATCCCGATGGCATAGCCCCGAAGAAAGTCCGTCTCTTGGCGATACACATTGCGGAAGCGAGGGACGTAGGCATGCCCCGGGTTCCTCCCTTTGTTGGCCTGATCGAGAAAGCCCTCAAAGGTGGCATAGCCCTTCCCTCGGTAGTTGTGGCAGGTCATGAATTTTCCCATCAGACCGTTGTCATTACCCAAGCCGTTTGGAAAACGAGCCGAAGTGGAATTGAGCAAAATCGAATTCGAATTGATCGTCGAGGCATTCACGAAAATGATTTTTGCATAAAACTCGATGGACTCTTGTGTGAGTCGGTCAATCACGCGCACGCCGATGGCCTTGCCTTTTTGCTCGTCGTAAATTATCGATTCTACCACCGAATCAGGTCGAAGAGTCAGATTGCCCGTCTTTTCCGCCCAAGGAAGGGTCGAGGCATTGGCAGAAAAATAGCCCCCATAAATACAGCCCCGATTGCACATATTCTGGTTCATGCACTTCGACCTCCCCTGATCCAAATGGATCTGCTGGGGATCCGTGAGGTGGGCACAGCGACCCTGCACCAGGTGCCGCTCAGATCCGTACATTTCTTTCAACTTTTCCTTGTAGTAGCGCTCGACGCAACTCAGTTCAAAACCCGGCTGCACCACCTGATCGGGAAGCACATCCAAGCCATCTTTACTTCCGGCAAAACCCACAAAGGTTTCTACATAGGTGTACCAGGGTTCCATGTCTTTGTAGCGAATGGGCCAATCCACTGCATAACCATCGCGAGCTGGGCCCTCAAAATCAAAATCAGACCAACGCTGCGTGCCTCGTGCCCAGAGCAGGGACTTGCCTCCCACGTGGTAACCCCGAAACCAGCGAAAAGGCTTCTCCTCGATGTAGGGCTGCTCATCCTCAGCAAGTGCCCAATGCATGGTTTCCTCACGCTTCCAGTTGGCAGCACCTAGTCCAGATCGCTTTTCGATAGGCACGGCTCCACGAAATTCAAACTCCCAAGGAGCCTTGGAGGCTGTGGGATAATCTTCGATGTGGCGGACCATTCGGCCTCGCTCCAACACCAGAGTCTTCAATCCTTTTTCAGTAAGCTCCTTTGCAGCCCATCCTCCGGAGGCCCCAGAGCCTATGACAATCGCATCGTAGGTTCGTTTTGCTTTTGAATCTTGTAACATCATGATTTATGCCTTTTCGGCAGGCACCTCCACACAGCCGCTGTAAAATCCTGGAGCTACTTCATAGCCCAAATGATCGACCATCACTTCTCGGGCGGTGGTAAATCCAAAAATGGTATTGGATCGGATCAGTTCGTAAAATTTCTTTTGATCCTCCCCTTCTGCAGTGCTGTAGTCAAGCAATATTTTTTCTCTTTCGTCTTTACTCAAGGAAGAAAAATTAAGTTTATCTAAGACCTTAAATTCCTTAACTAAAATTTCTTGCTCCTCCTTTTCAAGGCACTTTTCAAAGAATTTGATTAAAAACTGGTCTGTGCCTGTACTCAAAGCGCCGATAGGCGCAGCAACTGAACCACCTGGAATTCCTTCTGGAATTAATGTTTCTGCGAGGGAACTAATAAGCCGCTCTTGATCATAGGTAAAAAATCCAGCATGGGTGAGGCGATCTAAAATCTGCCATTTCCAGTCCACCAGGACCAGCCCTGCAATACCTGCACCTGCTGCGCCGAGAAGTTTTAAGGAAGTTCGTCTTTGCATAAATAAGTAGTTGGCGAAAAGACGCCTTACCCAAGGTACTATTTTTCAAAAATAAAGCATAAAAAAAAGGCCGGAATTCCATCAACGGAAATCCAGCCTTTTGTTCTCAAGAACTAGCTTACTTTCTGTAATCCAGAGGAGCGGTTCTATCACCCACTAGGGCTTTGTATGAAAATCCTTCTCCTCTGCGCGTATTGAGCTCCTGTAAGGCTTGGCCAGTGACCGATGGATTGTTGAAAATATCCATAGCCGTCAAAGTCAAAGTTTTGGCAGCGACCATCATGCCCTTTTGGCCAATGCTCATGCCTCCAGCGGCTACCGCCTGCCAAGTGTGTGCAGAGGTTCCTGGTACCCAAGTGGCGGTACCCAAACCCACTGTCGGTACGAGCCAACTGATATCTCCTACATCGGTAGAACCGCCACCGCCTTCTTCTCTTACTACAAAAGGAGTGATTTTGGTTGCATCTTCTGGACTAGCTTTTACACCTGCTGGGAAGGTCTTGATGATTTCTTCTGCAAATTTCTTCTCCTCGGGGGAATAGGTCACCCCTCCGATTTTTTCGAGATTTTTGTGCATGATACGCGCCAAGGTCTCGTTGGGAAGGAGGTTGTACACTCCATTGATCACCTCGTACTCCATGCGTGTTTGAGTACCTAGCGCAGCACCTTCAGCTGCTTTGACCATGCGGTCAAAAATCTGCTGTACAACCAATGCATCAGGGTGACGCACATAGTGATAGGACTCCGCAAAGGCGGGTACCACGTTGGGTGCTTCTCCACCTCTAGTGATCACGTAGTGCATGCGGGTTTCCATCGGCACGTGCTCTCGCATGAGGTTCACCATAAAGTTCATCGCCTCTACCGCATCCAAGGCAGACTTGCCCCGCTCAGGCGCTGCAGCAGCGTGGGACGCTTCCCCGTAAAATCGAAACTTAGTAGAGATATTGGCCAAAGAAGAAGTAGCACCTGCTGCATTTTGAGAACTTGGGTGCCAGTGTAGCATGGCGTCCACATCCTGGATCAAACCAGCTCGGGCCATGTATACCTTCCCTCCTCCTCCTTCTTCAGCTGGGGTGCCATACACACGAACGGTGCCTTTGATTTTGTTGGCTTTCATCCAATCCATCACCGAGATTCCTGCCGCAACAGATGCAGCACCAAAGAGGTGGTGTCCGCAAGCATGTCCTGCACCACCAACCACAACCGGCTTACGAAAGGATACTGCCTCCTGAGAAACGCCAGGTAGCGCATCAAATTCGGCCATAATGCCAATCACCGGCTTTCCTGAACCGTATTCCGCTACAAATGCAGTGGGAATAGATGCGACCCCTGCAGTAACTTTGAATCCCGCATCGGAGAGCGTTTTTTGAAGTAATTGGGAACTTTTTGTTTCCAAATAACCGAGCTCTGGGTTGCTCCAAATCTGACGTGCAAGGTCACCATAGAAATCAGCCTTGGCATCCAGCTTGGAAAGGATTTCCTTCTCCTGCGCCATAAGCGTGCAAAGAGGAAAGAGAAAAATGATTAGAAATAGTATTTTTTTCATAGTTCGAAAGGATAAGAACTGTGAAAATAGGAATAGTTTTCTTTTGATGGATATTTTTTGTGACCAACGGACCGGGGCAAAACCTAAAAACCCGGGGAGGTGAGTTTTCTCGTTCCACTTGAACTTTAGTTTAGGTAGATCGAGGTCAAACTTGAGAAGCAGTGTGACTAATTTCAGATGAAGTCTTAACTTTCATCCAGTTTGCCTCACCCCATGAAAAACACAGCCCTCCTTTTCGGGATCGGGATCCTCCTGATCTCCTGTCAACGCATCCACCAACCTTCAGGCTGGGATACCAAGAACATCCAAATCGCTCGTGATGAATTTGGAGTTCCCCATATTTTTGGGAAATCAGATGCGGATGCAGCTTATGGTTTGGCCTATGCACATGCCGAAGATGACTTTGAAACCATCCAGAAAACAGTACTGGCCGGAAAAGGCTTGGCTGGAAGAGTATTTGGAGAAGAAGGAGCGGTGATTGATTTTTTTGTACACCTCCTAGAAACCAAAGAAATCGCCAAAACAAAGTATGAAGCTAGCTTTTCCCCTGAATTCAAGAAAGTATTGGAAGGTTATGCTGCAGGCTTGAATGATTATGCCTACCAGCATCCTGAGGAACTCCTCTATGCACCTGCTTTTCCGATCACGGCCCAAGAAATCAGTTCCGCCTACATCCTTTCGCTGGCGCAAATGGCAGGAGCAGATAGAGCGGTGCAAGCAATCTTTAACGGCACAGTTCCCGAAATCGCGGAAGATTCCCTTCCCAAAGGTTCCAATGCCATTGCCATTCACCCTTCTCGAACGGATTCGGGAGAAGCTTTTTTGGCCATCAACTCCCACCAACCCTTGGAAGGTCCAGTGGCCTGGTACGAAGCGCACATTCAATCGGAGGAAGGTTGGAATGCGCTAGGAGGGCTATTCCCGGGAGGAGCCATGATCTTTCATGGAGTCAACGAGCACCTGGGCTGGGCACATACAGTCAACTCCCCCGACTTACTGGATCTATTTGAATTGGAAGTGGATGCCGATGACCCCATGCGCTACCGGGTAGATGGAGAATGGCTAGAGTTGGAAGAAAAAACAGTTTGGCTGAAAGTAAAACTCTGGGATTGGATCACACTTCCTGTTCCGCAAACTGTTTGGAAGTCGATATATGGTCCAACGTTGGTTACTGAAAAAGGAACTTACGCCTTCCGATTGGGCGCCTTGGACCGGATTGGAGCACCGGAACAGTGGTGGAGAATGAACAAAGCCAAAAATTTCACCGAATGGAAAACGGCCATGGAAAGCCTGCAGCTGCCCAACTTCAATACCGTCTATGCCGACCGATACGATACGATTTACTATGTAAGCAATGCACTATTGCCCAAGCGCACACCTGGAATAGACCACGAAGAAACAGTGGCTGGGAATAGCTCCGCAGTCCTTTGGAAGGACTATCATTCCTTTGGAGAACTTCCGCAGCAGCTCAACCCAGCCATTGGCTACCTCTACAACACCAACCATTCTCCTTACAAAGCGAGCGACTTAGCGGATACCTTGACGGCAGCAGCTTTCCCCAAAGAGATGGGCTTTGACCTTCGAGACAACAACCGATCCAAGCGCTTTCGGGAGCTGATGCCTGCAGAAGGAAAAATCAATTGGGAACAGTTCAATCAAATCAAATTCGACCAAACCCTTCCCAAAGACCTGGCCTTCCGAACCAATTTGCAGGCTTTATTTAACTTGGATTCCAAAAAATACCCAGCGCTAGCTGCCCAAATCACGACACTTGCTTCTTGGAATAAGGAAGCGGATATAGCCAGCCAAGGTGCGGCACTTTTTGCCTTTGTGTATTACTACTGGTGGGATGAGTTTACCAAAACAGGCAGGCCCATTGATACGGTACTTACGGAAGAAGAAGCTGCAAAAAGTCTTCAAGCTGCCAAGACACACTTTCAAACTCATTTTGGAAAGGAGCTCGTACAGCTCGGTGAGTACCAAAAGCTCGTTCGTGGGGATAAAGTAATTCCACTTTGGGGGATTGATGACGTACTCACCACCATCCGCTCTACGGCTTGGGAAAAAGGAATGCGGAAAGCCGCCCAAGGAGAATCCTACATCTTGATGGCCCGCTTTGGAAAAGGTCTTCCGGTATTGGAAAGCATCAATGTGTATGGAGCGAGCAATCGCCCCGATTCTCCGCATTATGACGACCAAATGGAGCGATTTGTAGCGCGGAAACTGAAGCCGATGACTTTGGATAAGAAAACAGTGCTTCAGAATGCCAAACGGGTTTATCAGCCAGGAAACTAGCCGATTTATTTCTTGGGAGTAGCTTTGCCATTCTTCCAAAACCAATTTGCATAAGTTGCTGGTTTTTGTATATTCAAACTCCACTATCAAATTGGCAAACAAATGAACGAACTAAATCGGAGAGACTTTTTGAAGGGCTCCAGCGCGCTCATGACCCTAGCAAGCTTTGGGTTATTAGGAATGGATTTCAACACCAAGACTGGACCCTTGAAGGTAGCCTTGATTGGAGCAGGTTGGTATGGCAAATCCGATCTATTTCGATTGATTCAAGTTGCCGATGTGGAGGTCGTAGCCCTTTGCGACGTAGATAAAAAAATGTTGACTGAAGCGGGTGAACTCGTTTCCAAGCGTCAAAAATCCAAAAAAGTACCCGCGCTATTTGAAGATTACCGGGAATTACTCAAAGCTCATGCTTGTGATTTAGTGGTTATTGGTTCCCCAGACCACTGGCATGCGCTACAGGCGATTGAAGCCATGAAGTCAGGAGCGCATGTGTACCTGCAAAAGCCAATTTCCGTGGACGTCATCGAAGGAGAGGCCATCGTCGCGGCAACACGAAAGTACAAGCGCGTGTGCCAGATTGGCACCCAACGCAAAAGCACGCCGCATTTGATTTCAGCGAAAAAACAAATTATTGATTCGGGATTACTGGGAAAAATCAGTCATGCGGAGGTGTGCTGCTATTACCACATGCGTGCCAACGGCAATCCTGCGGTGGAGCCCGTTCCTGATTTTTTGAATTACGACATGTGGACTGGACCTGCTCCCCTGCGCCCCTACGATGGACTTCCTCACACGCGCTGGTGGAGAACCTTTATGGAATATGGCAATGGCATCCCTGGGGACATGTGCGTACATATGTTAGATACAGTGCGCTGGATGCTCAAGCTCGGCTGGCCTACTCAAGTCACTGCCACAGGTGGGATTTACGTACAGAAGGAGGGCAAATCCAACATCGCAGATACCCAAACCGCCATCTTTGAGTTTCCTGAGCTGAATGTGGTCTGGCAGCACCGCACCTGGGGAAATGCCCCCGATCCAGCCTATCCTTGGGCATTTAAAATCTACGGAGAAAAAGGGATGCTTGCAGGGAGTACCATGCAAGCGGATTACTTTCCCTACGATGCAAAAGCTGAGAAAATACACTTCGACTGTGTCTTTGAAAAGGAGCAGTACCCAGAAGATGTCACCGAAGATCGAATTGAACTGAATGCTGCTCCTGCCACACGCCTCCACATGAAAAACTGGTTGGGGGCCATAGACAAAGACCTATTGCCAGTCGCAGATGCAGAAGACGGGCATATTTCCACCGCAGCTTGCATTTTGGCAAATATTTCCATGGAACTTGGAGGACGTCCACTAAAATATGATGCAAAAACCAGGACGGTGGTGAATGATCCCGAGGCTACCGCTAAACTTCGAAGGCCGTACCGAGGACCTTGGAAGCACCCAGAACCAGATAAAGTGTAAGCTTGTCCTAAAAAATTAAGTTAAAGGAATCCTTAGTAAAGGGTATAATAATTCCCCTGTAATAGGGTCTAAGCCTCAGATTGGGATGTGGCCTTCCCTCGAAATACTGGATTAATTTGTCGAGTTGATCTAGGTCAATGGCTTCAATTCTCACATTGCCTACTCCATCTCTGAGCATTTCCAATTGCTTTGCTGCAGCTACAGAAAGATCGATTTGCCGTTTTGAACTCATGGGCAATCGATCCGTGACACGGACGATTACGGAGGTGTTCCTTTTGAGATTTGTTACCTTCAGTACTGTCCCAAATGGCAAAATTTTATGCGCAGCAGTTAAGCTGTCCTTGTGGTAAATTTCCCCGCTTGCGGTTTTTCGGCCATGAAATTTTCCTCCATAGTAACTCGCTATTCCTTTTTGGATAAACAGGGAATCTGTTTGCGCTTTTGCTTGAAAACAGGTAATGAAGAAAAAAAATACAAGTAAGTACCTGAAAATCATGATGGAAATTTTCGATTCACCAGTTTTAATCAAGAAAGATGCCAATTTCTGTCAAAGCAGTTTTTAGTAGTTGGTGCAATTCCCCTCCTTCTCCTATCTTCGAGTGAATTAGTGATTGAACCCAACATTGACTCCAAATTTTTTACCCTTCTAGTTAATCCACCGAAGCCCTCATCAAGACACAACCTGTAATTCATGCTAAAAATTTTACATACTGCGGACTGGCACCTCGGGAAAAGACTCCAAGAGTATGCTCGCATTGGTGAACAGAAATTGGTTTTGGAGGAAATCTGCCAGATCGCAGACCAAGAGGAAGTAGACTTGGTGCTGTTGGCTGGCGATATTTTTGACACCTTCAATCCGAGTCATGAGGCCGTAGAACTCCTGTATAAAACGCTTCGCAGACTTTCCAAAAATGGAACGCGACCGGTAGTGGCTATTTCGGGCAATCACGATAGCAGCCAGTTTGTAGAGGCCCCAGACCCTTTGGCGAGGGAGCTGGGCATTCTTTTTTATAGCCGTTACGACAGCATCATCTCCTGTGGCACCTTGGATGGAGGGATGGAAATCAGCAAATCGGATTCCGGATTTGTAGAGCTCCGGCTTCCTAAATTTGATTTTCCAGTTCGAATCCTCCTCGCTCCCTATGCGAATGAGGTGAGCCTCCGTACCTACCTGGGTGAAGAGAATCGGGAAGAGGCTTTTCGTGAGTTACTTGGGCAGAATTGGCAGATTCTTGCGGATCGCTATTGCGATGAAAAAGGAGTCAACCTGTTTATGGGTCACTTCTTTTTTGTGGAAGAAGGGAGCACGACTCCTCCAGATGCAGAGCCTGAATCAGAGCGGCCAATTCTGCATGTTGGAGGTACGCAATCCTTATTTACCCAACAACTCCCTAGTCAAATTCAGTATGCTGCCTTGGGGCACCTGCACCGCTACCAGACGGTAAGCAAGTTGCCTGGCCCAGTAGTGTACTCCAGCTCCCCGCTGGCCTACTCCTTCTCAGAAGCAGATCAAGAAAAAAATGTGGTGCTGATACAGGCCAAACCAAACGAGCCCGTGCAGTACCGTCCCATCCCATTAAAACAAGGTAGACCCTTGTACAAAGTAAGCTTTGACAATCTGCCAGACACCTTGGCTTGGCTCGAAGCTAATCCCTCCTGCTTTGTTGAACTCACCTTTCTCACAGATGAGTCCATCGATGCCAACACGCGAAAAGCCATCTTGAAAGCACACGATGGGATCGTCAACCTCATCCCGCAACTGCGGAATACTCCTGGACAGGCACAGGATGAACTACGAGCAGAAGACCTGAGTAGAGATATGGAAAGCTTATTTCGGCTTTTTTACACTAGCGAAAAAGGGCAGGAACCCAATGCGCAACTGGTAGAGTTATTTAAAGAAGTGCTTAGCAAAACCTCTGCCTCATGATTCCTATTCGACTGGAAATAGAAGGACTGTATTCCTACCGAGAGAGGCAGGTCATCGAATTTGAGACCTTGACTGCGGCAGGTCTATTTGGGATTTTTGGTTCCGTCGGTAGCGGCAAGTCTGCCATTTTGGAGGGGATTCTGATTGCACTTTACGGAACCCCAGAGCGGGTGTCCAACTCGGGTGAGCGGTCCAGCATGATTAATTTGCAGCATCAGCTGGTGGACCTCAAATTTATTTTTAGGTCTGGACAAAATAATGGGAGCACCTACCTTGCTCGGTACAGCGTCAAACGAAACAAGAAAGACCCGGAAAAAATAGAAACTGCAAGTCATGGTTTTTATGAACAGGTGGGGCAAGAATGGCAGGCTACCCCAAGTAAAGCGGAGGAGCTGATTGGCATGAGCCGCGAAAACTTCAAACAAACCATCATCATCCCCCAAGGAAAGTTTAGGGACTTTATAGACCAAAAGCCCACGGAGCGTGCACAGATGATGCAAGATTTGTTTGGCCTAGATCGGTTCGACCTTTCCCCTCAAACAGGAAGCTTGTTGAAACAAGCCCGTGAGGAAAAAATACGAATAGAAGCCCTCATCAATAGCATGGATGGGATTTCTTCTGAAATTTTACTTTCCAAACAAGAGGAGTATGCTGGATTAAGCCAAGAAATGCTGCAGGCTACTCAGGCATTCCAGGCCATGACAGAGGAGGTTCGCAAGATGGAAGGAACACGTAAATCCTTCCTCGAACTTCAACACCTAGTTCAGGCTCAGGCAATACTTTCTGCAAAGCAACCCGAAATGGAGGGGAAACGGCAGCTTTATCGGGATTTCCAAAGTGCCAAAACCTACCTCAGACCCATTTGGGATCGGATCCTAGATCTAGAAAAGGATCTAGAAAAATACCAGGTTAGCCTCATCGAGTGCAATCGCTTCAAAGAATCCTTTGTCGAGGAAATTAAAGGGCTATTGGCTGACGAAGTTAAATTTCGGGAAATCAATGCGCTGAGACCACAACGCGAGGGTAAGATCCGAGACCTTAAAAAAGTGCTTGAAATCCAAGAATTGACCAGCAAGCAAGTTCAGGTTCAGGACAAGTTGAATGCCTTGCTGCCGGCAATTGAACTTCAGCACAAGGAAATACAATCCCTAGAACAAGAGATTGATTTGCTTGAAGGAAAACAAATTGGACTTCCAAATTCAGACCCTTCGATACTAGCCGAATTAAAAACGGCCAGCAATCAGCTGCTAGAATTGATGCAACGAAAATTGGAGTTGGAGCTTGCCCTTCAAGAAGGAGCGGCGCTACTGGCTTCTAGCAAGAATCGATTGGCAGCATTCACCAATCTAGTGCCCGAAAAAGCAAATCAAAGCCTAGATGAATGGCTGGCGGTGCAAAAAACGGCGGTAAGTCAGTTACAGATATCCCGTGAAACCCTACTCAGAACTCAAGGCTTGTACTCGCATGCCCATCTATTGGAAAATGGGATGCCTTGCCCGCTCTGTGGAGCTAGTGAACACCCAAATCCTTTGCAAGTAAGTGCCTCTGCCGCGGCACTTCAACAAGCAGAAGTGGATTTGAAGCAAGGCAATCTTGAATTGGACACTATTCGAGAGTTGATTCAAAAGAAAAATATTGAAGAAATACAGTACAGTAACCTTCAAAAAAACCAGGATCTAAAAGAGCAGGAAAAACTGGGGCTTGAAAAGCAAGAATTAGCCCTTTGGGAAAAATTAAAAGCCAGTGGAGTAGCAACTAAGGAGGAGCTAGAAGACAAAATTTCTGAGTTGGCTGAGGTTTTTCAAACCACGCAACAACTTCAAAATCAGCTCAATGAATTGCGTAAAAAAAGCGCTGGCCTACGAAACGCAAAAGAAACAGCTGCACAAACCTTGCAACAAGCTCAGCTCCAAAACCAAGACTTGCTTTCCAGAATAGCTGGTAAACAGCAGGAGATCAAGGATCCGGAATTTTGTGAACCGTATGAGAAGAAGGAAGCAGAAGCTATAGCCAATGCGATTGCCCTTGTTGAAAAAAGCATTGAAACTGCAGCGGAATCCTTAGTAGGTGTTCAAAAACATCTCCAAGAAAGGCAGATTGCTCAATCGAGAAATCTAGCCGATCTCCAGAATTTTGAGGTATTGCTCACTACTACCCAAGATCGACTTTCGGGCAGCCAGGTGGAATTCACCCAGATGATGGAGAAGCAAGGATTTAGAGAAAAGGATGAATTAATTCAGCTTTTCCAGCAGGATCTGGATGCGGAAAAAATGGATGCGGAAATCCGTCAGTATGAGCAGCAGGTTGCCGCAACCAAGGCACGAATTAATGTCCTCAAAGCTGAGGATGGCATCGAAGAATATTCAGAAGACAGATTTCAAAGCCTCCAAGAAAAAGTTAATTCAGCAAAGGAAAAAGAAAAAAATCTCCAATCGCAGGTCACCTTACTCAATCAAGAGCTCCTTTCTATTTCACAGAAACTGAAAGAAAAGCAAAGCCTTTTGGGAGAGTTTGAACGAATTGAAAATCGAGAAACCAATTTGCGGGAGTTGGAGAGGCTGTTTT
>CAMCBC010000022.1 GCA_945872775.1 Spirosoma fluviale
AAATCTGTTTTAACAGAACTAATTAAATAATTCTAATGCGCTGCAATAATCCCCTTTGCGTTCTGTCCGCTGCGGCGGATTAGATTTTAAAGCCACATAGGCACATTAGTTTTTCCTGTGTGCCTATGTGGTTTTTTAATTAGTTTAAAAAATGAGTGCTTCGAGCTGCTGAGATTTATACAGGGTATTGTAGGCAGCAAGTGATTTTTTAATTGCCTCTACTTTGCCTTTTTCTGCATTCCACTGATATTGCAAATCAGCCAACCTGGTTTTTATTCCTTGTGTAATTCTTGGGTCAGCAGCATCTGCAAGTCTCTTGATATTGAAGAATTCAACATTGAGTTTGCTCGGCCAGTTGATCACATCTTGCCCGTTTTGAATTCTACCCTCAACGATATTTGACTCCCAAGCATCAATACTTTCAATTAGTTTTTTGGCTTCGTCCAGCACTTTTTCTGCAGGTTTCACACCCTTAAGAATGTCGCTATGGTGCACAAGCTGCTTTCTAATTTTTCGCAATTCATTTACCTGTTGATGCATTTCACTAATTGAGGCTGTAATGGAAGCAAGAACTTGCTGTTGCTCGTTCCAATCAGCTGCTGTTGCAGCAATCGCAGGGTTTGCCAATACAGTCATTTCCGTCTCTGCAATCGTCCCATTGAAATTCAATTGCGCTTTGTATTTGCCTGGAGGAACTGCATAGCCATCATAGCTACCGTATACAAATACGTTTTTTACATCGGGCTGGACGTTTTCATTTCTCAGGTTCCATAGGAAGCGATTGTGCCCTTTCCTCGCACTTAGCAGGGTAGCGGCTGCTGGACCACCCGGATATTTCGCATAGGACGCGTCTTTTTTATTGGAGTAGGTTCGAATCAGCTTGCCGGATGCATCCGTAATTTTTAGGGTTACCAAGGTGCTGTCTGTTACCTCAGGAAGGATGTAGTCGAGAATTACTCCTTCTGGGGCGTTTTGTCCAGCCTTGTATTTTGCTTCTGGCAATCCCGTGCCACCACCAAACTTGTATGCTGGCTTTGGTGAAAATAAGGTTACTGCCGACGCAGTGGTAGCTTGTTGGATGGCTCCCAAATCATCAAGGATCCAAAAGGCCCTGCCTGCTGTAGCTGCCACAAGATCATTGTCTCTAATCATCAAATCAGTGACAGGAACTATCGGCAGGTTTAATTGGAAAGGCTGCCAGCTGTTTCCTGCATCGGTAGAAAGATAAAATCCTCGTTCACTACCCGCATACAAAATGCTTTTGTTCTTGGTATCCTCTCGGATTACTTTGATAAAATCATCCGCCTTTACGCCCTTGTTTATTTTCGTCCAAGTTTTGCCATAGTCAGTGGTCTTGTAGGCATAAGCCCCATAATCATTCAACTTATACCGTGTTGCTGAAATATAGGCCACGCCTTTGTCGAATGCAGAAAGTTCAATGCTATTGATTTGTGATTCTGGAAGATCAGCTGGTGTTACATTGGTCCATGTTTTTCCACCATCCAAGGTCACATTTACTAAACCACAATCACTTCCTGTCCAGATAACGCCTTTTTCAATGGTGGATTCAGCCATATAAAAGATCGTATTGTAGTTCTCTCCTCCCGCACCTTCGTTGGTGAATGGAACTCCTCCAGGACCTTGTTTTGATTTGTCATTGCGTGTGAGGTCTCCGCTGATGGCATCCCAACTCATTCCCCCATTGGTTGACTTTAGCAAGACATTCCCTGCATGGTAAATCGTTTTTGGATCATGAGGGGATACCACAATTGGTGCATTCCAATTGAAGCGGTATTTCATGTCTTTCGGTTCGATGGCAAGGTTGAGGGTTGGATAAGCCTGCACATCCTTGGATTCATTTGTTTTCCGATTCAATACATCAATATAGCCTTGATAGCATCCACCAAAAACAAGTGTGGGATCGTTGGGGTCAAAGGCAAGAAAAGCAGATTCACAACCAGCACCTGAGGTCCAATCACGCTCTGTAAGCGCAGATCCATTGTTTCTACTTGCGATAATTACGGAGGTGTTGTCTTGCTGCCCGCCATACACCTTGTAAGGGAATACATTGTCTGTATTTACCCGGTAAAATTGTGCAGTAGGCTGATTCATGATGCTTGACCAGGATTTCCCAAAGTCGAAACTTATTTCAGCACCCCCATCATCGCCTAGTGCGATGACGTTATTTTTGCTTGGATTGATCCAGAGATCATGCGTATCTCCATGTTGAACGCTTACGGAAGCAAATGTCTTGCCGCCATCAATGGATTTCATCATTGGGGCATTCAACACGTAAACGATGTTTTCAATGATGGGATCTGCAAATACTTCCATGTAGTACCAAGAGCGTGAGCTAATGTCTTGGTTGTTGGAAAGCAAGGCCCAGGTTTTACCGGCATCATCCGAACGGTAAAGGCCTGATTTACTTTTTTCAGTTTCTACGATGGCGTATACACGGTTTGAATTTGCTCGTGAAACACTGATCCCCATCTTGCCCATCATTTTTGGTAAGCCCTCTGTGAGCTTATGCCAGGTATTGCCTTCGTCGGTTGATTTCCAAATTGCAGAACCTGCTCCACCACTTGATACCGTCCAAGGAAGCCTTCGGTGTTCCCATGAAGTGGCATACAGTATTCGTGGATTGTTCATGTCCATCGAAAGCGATGAAATTCCTGTGCTATCGTTGATGTAAAGGACTTTCTTCCAGGTGGAACCCCCATCGGTTGATTTAAAAACGCCACGGTCGTTGTTCGGGCCGTGCACGGTTCCTTGTCCTGCTACATATACCAGGTCTGGATTTGTAGGGTGTATAGCAATGTCTGAAATATGACGCGTCTTTTCTAAGCCAATGTTCTTCCAGGTCTTTCCTGCATCTGTGGATTTGTACACTCCATCGCCATAGCTGGTCATGACGCCACGAACTGCATGTTCACCTGATCCGACATAAATTACATTGGGGTCTGATTCGGATACGGCAATCTCTCCGATGGATCCAACGGTAAAATATCCATCTGAAATATTTTCCCAATTTATCCCACCATCTTCTGTGGTCCATAGTCCACCGCCAGTATAGCCGGCATAAAATTTCTGGTCATTTCCTACCACGCCTGAAACTGCATTGGCTCTTCCACCACGGAATGGCCCGATGTTTCTCCATTTGAGATTGCTAAAAAGTGAATCTGGCGAAGGTTTAACTGGAACTTGGGATTCTGCTTTTTTCTTTTGTGCGGTGGCAACCAAAGAACTGATGCAGAGCAGCATCATTAGAAAATATTTCATGATTTTTTTGATTAGGAGATCAATTTACAAAAGAAATGGTTGTTTGAAAGCAAGCCTGCAAATCAGTGAAAATTTGAAAAAATTGAATGATCCATTTACATAAAATTACACCTTAGGCTAATCCGTTAGCTGTATTGCTTCCTATTCGGATGGATTAATTCAGGGTCTAATCCCATTACTAAGGTTTTTTAGGATTCCCTTCTTCCAAAGCATTCACTACCTTTTCAAAGATGGGAGCTACTGCACCACCTTCCCAAGCCCCGGAATAATTGGCAGCCATATACAAGTCCAGCTTAGGAATGTAGAGGACTTGTGTCCCCCAAAATCCGGAATGACTATAGGCATCCATACCCTTAACCTTAACTTTGAACATCCCCATTCCATAGTCTAATTTTGGTTTGCTGGCATAGCTGCCCGACTCCAGCATCAGTGCCAAGGTGGCTGAATTTTCAAAGATTTTCCCTTGAAAAAGGGCTTGGAAAAAGTCGTTCAGTTCGGCTGTTGTGGAAAGGATTCCTCCTCCTCCAAAATAATCCATCGTTGGGCTGAAGTCGTAGGTATCTTTCCCTTGAAAGTATTGGTGAATCCGTAATTGATCCGTTTGGGAATCCAAACGTTCAAAATCGGTTTGGTTGAGACCCAATTTTTCCAATCCAAGCAGTTCCTTGATACCTCCATCCAAGGACTTTCCGGTGTAGTTTTCAATCAGCTCACCCAAGATGACATAGCCCATATCCGAATAGCTAAACTGTCCTCCTGGAGGACCGATCGGTTCTCCTTTTTCTACTCCTAATTGGAGTTGTGCGGTTCGGGTCCACTCGTAGACAGGCACCGAAAAAACCTTGTCAAAGAATTCAGGAGCATTCGTATGGTCATAGAATCCTGCGGAATGCCTCAAAATTTGGGTGATCGTGATTTGCTTCAAGTCATAGTCTTTCGCCAGAATTTCAGCATGCTGGGGTGAGAGGTGCATGGATATGGGGTCTTCAAGGCGTAACACCTTTTTTTCCATCAGCCTGAGAATTGCTGCAGCCACATAGGTCTTGGTGACGCTTGCAATTCGAAACGTTTGGCCAGCATTCAAGGAATCCCCAAGCTTTAGGTCGTTGATACCGACGGCACCAGACCAAGCAAGTTTGCCGTCTCCGGACTTGATTGAAAACAGGATTCCTGGATTGCTGGCGCTGAGTTCGGATTGAAGTACCTGCTTAAAATTTTGTGCTGTTGTGGGTTGTACTAAAAGCCCTAGAATAAGTAGGCTAAGTAGGAGGTAGATTGGCTTCATCGGATGTGTGAGTTGGGAGGGTAAAGTTAAAAAAAAGAGAAGGGTTTACTCCTCTGGGATGGCCATGGTATGATTGGCGAGCAGTTTCCACTTGCCCTCCACCAGCGCGTAGGTACGCATAAAATGGTAGTTGGTCGGTTGTGGGCCTCGATCCACTAGCGTAAAGCCACTTACCACGGCGGTTTGTCCGAGGAGGACTACTTTTTGTTCTCTCGGGGTTCGGTTGCGGGTATCGTCTTGCTGCCCTGCACGGATTTTTTTTGCCCTACTGAGGGCTTCTTCTTTTCCATCGATTTGGCTTGCATGGTTGTGCACCCAGATAAACTCCTCCGCCAACAGCTCTTCCAAAATCGCAACATCGGAATTCAATAGTGCCTTTTCCCAGCTTTTATCCAGTTCCAAAAGCTGTACTTGAGTAGTTTGGCCTATGGAAGAATAGGCAATCAAAATAAAGGTTAAAAGAAAGGGTATTGATTTCATGGGATGGAATTTTGTTTTTTTAATCTCCCTAAAATAGGAGTTTAACTCAAATACTGGGTGCAAAGAGTGAAAAAGGCATAGTTGAACACTTTGATAAAAAGGTGAACCATCTACTGCGGATTTTTTTTAATTTGGATCACTAATTTGAATTGGTTTGTCTTGAAATATTAAAAATGGAAAAAGAAATCTTTAAAGACCTGTTGGCCCAAAATAAGCTGTCTTGTAGTTATGCTTTCAATAAGGTAAATGCTGAGAATGTGTCGAAGTCGTTAAATGAAAATACTGCTTCAGTTGGGTTCATTTACCGACATGTTGGAGAGACCATGCTCCAGTTTGGGTATTTTTTTGGGATTCCCTCTGCGATTCAAAATACCACCATGGGGAAGCAAGATGAAGGACAGGGAAAGGATATTGAGGTAAGTAAAAAGCTGATTGAAGAAGGGTTTAAACTACTCGAAGAAATTATTGAAAGTACGCCGAGTTCCGGATGGTCAGAAATTGTGGAAACGCCATTTTTTGGAGCCCTGTCCAAAACCAGGTTGTTTTCCCATGTTTTATACCACAATTCCTACCATGCAGGGCAAATTGGCCTTGCAATAAAAAGAGGCCAATAAATTAGTTACCCTATCACTTTTTTAAGGGATTCCTAATTCAAGCGTCTTTTTGGAGAAGCGGACCACTATTTCTTTGCGTCTTTGCGAGTAGAAATCCCCCTAACCCCCTTGTCAAGGGGGAGTTGCCCCAATTGCGTCTCTGCGCCTTTGCGAGACTAAAAAATAAAAAAAATCCGCCATTGAATGTGGAATTTATATCCAAAAGGTGATACCTACCCAAGAAATGGGGCATCGTTTAAAAGTTGGCATTGATCCCAAAAAACGAGTAAACGGAAAAAAACATCCCTCAAATCCTGCAAATATCCTTCAAATCATTCAAAATCAAGGCGGCCCTCGAGCGGACCTAACTCATCTTACTTTAAATTTTCCTTACTTCAGAGGTTATCTACCGAATGGTTAGTAGATTAGATGTAAACCGTGTTTAGTTGACTAGTTCGCCCAGAGTTCCATGAAAAAAATTCTCTTTGCCCTTTGCCTCATCCTATGTGGATTGACCTCCTATGGGCAGTCCACCTACTGGAAAAAATCCACTCAAAATTTCAGCAATAACAAAGTAGTTCAAGCTGAAACCGAGCAGTACCAGATTTTTGAACTGGACCTGAAGGTACTTCAACGGGAGCTTTTCTCCGGAAAAGCAACTCGACTCAGCATGCCCACTAGCCAAGGAAGTTTTGAGGACTACCTGGTCGAGGAGAAGAGCAGCATGGCTAAAGAATTGGCTGAAAAATACCCCACAATCAAAACCTACCAAGGGTATAAAATTTCGGATCCCAAGAACCGAATTGCACTTACTCTAATGAGCGACCGAATTTTTCTCTATGCTTTTTCGGAAGCCTCTGAAGGGATGAGAATGCTGTCTACGAACACCTACATGTTCTTCAAGATTAGTGGAAACCAGACCCTATCGGAAGGCATTTCCTGTGGCGTAATTCGCGAACCGCAACCTACATCCGCTGACCAGGCAATTCCAAGTGGTAACCGATTGGATTTGACTAATCAAACCGCAAGAAACAAGGTGGAAGGGGTACGAACCCTTCGATTAGCGGTGGTCTCCGCTGGGGAATATGGAGAGATCAATGGAGGAACAAAAGAGACAGTTCTGGCCAACATCGTCAGTATTGTCAATGGCTTAAACGTAATCAGCCAACAAGACCTGGGGATTAAGTATAACCTCATCGCGAACAACGATAAATTGATTTTTTTCAATAAAGCTACTGACCCCTACAACATTGAACAAAATGGCATTTCTACTGGCTCAGCCTATTTGAATACCAGAACTCAAGTAGTGATTGACTCACTCATTGGTCAACAAAATTATGACCTAGGGCATTTGTTCATCGCCCGAAACGAAACCCAAAATCCAGTTCCCTACGGCATTGGCAATGCCTTCGGAATTGGAAACGTAGGGACTCCAGAAAAAGGATCAGGATGGTCCTATTTCAGCAAAAGCACCACGAATGAACTCGGATTTATTGGACTAGTCTCCCACGAATTTGGTCACCACCTTGGTGCTTCCCACACGTTTTCAAATCAACCCGATGGGTTAGTGACCCAATCTGAATTGAGTTCGGGCAGATCCATCATGTCTTATGGCCGTATCAACCAACCGGATTTGCATTACTACCACTACCACTCCATCCATCAAATCATTCAGTCTTTCAAGCGCATCCAGTTTGGAATAGATTTTTCTAAAGTAGGGACGCTTGTGCCCTATGCCCAGCAACCGCCAGCGAACATTAACTTAAAAGCATACCACATTCCAATTAAAACACCGTTTGTATTGGAAACGCCAAGCGGGCTAAAAAATTCAAATTACTTCTACAATTGGGAACAATTAGATTCAGACCTGGTCCTTCCAGGATCCTATTGGGGGTCTAAATCTCAAAAAGCACCCTTATTTAGTTCTACCTCTCCAAGTGCAAATTCGCAGCGTTACTTCCCAACCTTCGCTCGGGTGCTTGCAAACAACCTGACGAGTGATAACGCTATTTTAGCTACAAATGCAGGGACCTCCATGCTCTTTGAGACGCTATCTGAGGTGCCTAGACAAATGACCTTTGGCTTGTCTGTCCGAGATCGCTCGGCAGCGCAAGGGGTATATTTAGATTCTACCCAAGTCAGCACGGTGGCAAACAGCAAGCCATTTTCCATCCTGACTCCACTCACTGCCCAAGTGAATGGAGGAAGTCCACTCACCCTTCAATGGGAAATAAGTAATACAAACGACGATCCGATCAAGGTTTCCCAAGTAAACATTTTACTTTCTGTAGATGGAGGCGTAAAATTTGATTACCTATTGGCCGAAAAAACAACCAATGATGGTTCTCAATCCGTGGTGATTCCGAATGTCGCTACCACTACCGCGAGAATAAAAATTGAACCCGTAGATAATATCTTCTACACCATCAATCCTACTGATTTTGCAATCAACACTACCTCATTAAGTTTATTTAGTTCGGCCACAGCAGTTGAACTGACTTCCTGCAATGAATACAAGCAAACCTTCAACTTGCAGGTCCAAAGCAATCAAGCTACTGCTGCGTTATCCAACATCAGTTTTACTGGGGCTCCACAGGGATTAACGATAGCCCTAAGTAAAAGCCAGGTAGCGGTAAATGAATTGTTTACTGCTACAGTTACCAATCAAACTGCCGCTGCTGGGACCTATACCATTACCTTAAAAGGAGAACTCAATGGGACTACAGTAGAACGACCCATTGTGCTATCTATTTTTGCCAATACCCTATCGCCTGTGACGCTGACAAGCCCTGCTGCGGGGGGGACAGTCAATCAAAACTTGGTGGAACTCAAATGGGATCAGGCAGCGAATGCCCAAAAGGTACGCCTTCAAATCTCAAAAGATCAAAATTTCAGCACTTTACTGGTTGATAAAATCATTTTTGGCAGCCAATACCTATTTAGCCCACTAGCAAATGGAACTACCTATTACTGGCGTGTTTATGCACAGAATGCGTGCGGCAGTTCCACTGCTGCGAGCAGTAGCTTCAAAGTGGACTTGGGTTATGAAAAGGCTATAAAGCACAACGCAAATCTTTACAATACCTCAAACGGGCAATATCCGATTCAAGTCACCGATTCAAACACCATCAAAGAGGTGAAAATCAGTGTTTCGGTTTCCAAGGATGCAGCGTCGCAACAAGAAAAGCTCAACGACATGACCATGACTTTGATCAATCCATCAGGTCGTGCGGTCGTATTGGCAAAGCCAACGAGCGAGAACACCCTTGTCAACCTTAACTCCGTGTCCTATTTATTTAAGGATCAAGCCCCCGATTTCAGTGCGCCAATTTTGGATGAGGCTAGTCAAAAGTGGCAACTGACTGTCTCTCCTTTTGAAGCATTAAGTCAATTCAATGGAGGGAATACCCTTGGAAATTGGATCTTCAAAGTGGAAGGAAAATCGGATAAACTCCTCATTGGGGAAGTGGCGCTTGAATTCCTTTCCAATGAAATTTTCAAAGCCCCAAGTGCAGAAAATTTGAACGTGTTTTTATTCCAAAATGAAACGAAAGTTTCACTCCTTGGGAAAAATTATTTGGGCCAATCCTTAGTAAACTCCAAGATTATTATCAATAAACTACCTACAAACGGAACCCTAAGGGATAGTCAAAATAATTTACTCGTAGTGAATACAGCCTATTCGTTTACCGATGTGTATTTTGTTCCAAACCAAGGGTTTCAAGGGGTGGACCTCTTCAATTATCAAGTGGTAGACCTTGCAAACAACAATCTCGAAAGCACCACAGCGCAAGTTCGAATTGAGTATAAAAACACCAAGCCTGCTTTGAAGGTCTTTGATGTATACACCTCCATACAGGTGGGTAAGTCTCAGACCTTAAATCTGATTTTCAAGAATGCTGAGTTTTACAGCAACTACACCTATACCTTGTCCTCTCCGATGTATGGGACGACTGCAATCAACGGAAACTCGATTCTTTACCAAGCCACAAGTGTGGGGGATGAAGTAATCGAGGTAACCTACACGACTGGGAATACCGTAGCTAAAGGCTACCTCTACATCAAAAATTTCGCGGGTTACAAAACGATAACCGAACCGCTTCAGGTAGTAAAGCGAGAAGATGTTGGTTTCAGAGTAGGTAGAACAGTTGCAGTTAATGCGGATGGAAGTATTCTAGCATCTTCCCAAGAAATCTCATGGGAAGTGGGGGACGCAGGATTCAATATGAAAAACTACGAAGGATTGACCAAGGTATTTACCCTTCAAAATGGTCAATACATTCCTTTGGGGAGTGAAATTAAAGGCGAAGGGGTCAATGACCGTTTAGGCTACAGAATCAGTTTGAGTGGTGATGGAAAAATAATCGCCCTAGCCACCAACCACGTCATGGGATGTTTCAGTTGTACAGTAGCTGGCGATTACGTGATCGTGTATGCCTATGACGAGGCACTCAAAACCTGGGTCAAGAAGGGGGATAAAATCCCATTTGATGGACAAGGAACAGGTCCTGGAGGCGTAGACATTCAAAGTCTCGATTTGAATTTTGACGGCTCTGTATTGGCTGTAGGCAATGCAAGAGAGCCAATCAATGGATTTGCCTCTGGAGCAGCTTTTATTTTCTCATTCGATGAGGTCAGCAGAACTTGGGTGAAAAAAGGATCTACAATTAATCCAAGAACTGTGGGCTTGTCTGAAAGCGGAACTGATTTTGGTGCTTTTGTACGACTGAATAAGGCGGGTGATCGACTCGTATTAAACCAGCCCTACTCGTTTTTTAATTACTCAAAAGCAGGAACTGTGTATGCTTTTGAGTTTGTTCAAGGCGACTGGAAATTATTGGGACAGCCTATTTCTGGAACACAGGGATTCTTTTCTCGGTTTGGAAAATCGGTGGACATGAACGACTCTGGGGATCAAATCGTGATCAGTGAGAATTATGAAGTCATCTCCAACACCGAAATATATTTGGGAAAGGCGCATGCCTATACCTACGATGCAGCTACCAAAAAATGGAAGCTACTTGGAAATCAATTGAGAGGACCAAAAATAACCCTAGCAAAATCGATTGATGAATGGAGATTTACAGATGAAAATGCGAAGGTTTCCATCAACGGAGCAGGAGACCAAATCGCCCTTTCGTTGAAGGTAGCCGAAAACCTTGAAATCAACCCGAATCAAAAGCATTTCATTAATGTATACAATTACGACAAGGTATTGGGTGCCTGGGCGGCCTTCTCAGCACCCTTTGCAACAGAAAATACTAGCCCTGGTTCAGGTCATCGCCCTACCTATGTTGAAACAGTGATTAGTTCCAATGGTGCTAAAGTGTTTTTTGGTTCTGGTGAAAAGATTGGTCTACCTGAGGATAAAACATTCATCAGGGTCTATGAAACTACCACAAATATCATCCCGGATACTCAGGCTCCTGTCTTGGTGTTGAAAAACCCATACACGCTTGCTATCCCAGCCTCTGGTACAGCTGTTCTTCAAGCGGCAAGCTTAGACAATGGCTCTACGGACAACAAAGGCATTACCGAAGTTACCATTTCCAAATCCACCTTTACCTGTGCGAATCTAGGATCGAACACGATCACGTACACCGCAAAAGATGCTGCTGGAAACACCTCGACTGCTACAGTGACCATCAACGTGGTCGATGAGCTCAAACCTATCCTCAAAGCAAAAACCACTTTCACCATCAAGCTAGATGCTGAAGGCAAAGGCAGCTTGAAGTGGGAAGACCTCGACGAGGGCAGTACGGATAACTGTGCAATCAAAGACAGGCTACTTTCCAAGTCTGCCTTCACCTGTGCCGACCTAGGGGCTAGCAAAATCACCTACACCACAAAAGATGCCTCAGGAAATACCTCTACTGCTGAAGTAACGATCACTGTGGTTGATGAAATCAAACCTATTCTCAAAGCAAAAAGTAGCTACACCATCAAGCTGGATGTCCAAGGAAAGGCCACACTCAAGTGGGAGGATATCGACGAGGGAAGTAGCGACAACTGCAGCATCAAGACACGTTCCTTATCCAAAACGGACTTTGTTCGTACCGATGGGGGAGACAACAAGGTCACCTATACGATCACCGATGCCAATGGAAATACCAGCAGCGTCGAGGTGACTGTTCGCGTGGACATAGTTCTCGCTTCACCTGAGCGACCTAAGGATGCCAATTTCTTGAAGGCTTATCCGAATCCTGTGAATGACTACCTCTACTTGGAGTTTGCCGAAGGAATTAGCGCTGGCGCAATTCGTAGCAGTTCCTTGGTAGATGCCTCAGGTAGAGTTTTGGGAGAGCTGCGTCTGGAAGATGGAGGCAATGGCCTGCTCGGCTTCTCGACTCAATCGCTTAATCCTGGCATGTATTTCCTACGACTAAGCACACGTGACACGCTACATCTAATCAAATTCACCGTAATCCACTAAGCCATGAAAAAATATATTCCCTTTTTACTCCTTTGCCTTGGCTTTTTAGCTTCCTGTGGAGAAGATCCAAAAACACCTGAAGAGCTGGCGCTAGAAAAGTTGAGCGGAGAACTGGGCACCAACTATACGCTGGGCACGACAGGCTACGTGAAACGAAATCAAGTCGATGAAACCCGATTTTATCCTGGGCTCACAATCCGACTAGATGGAAAGACCAAGTCCTACACCAGCTCCGGAGCTACGGATTTATTTGAGTCCAGTGGCAACTGGGAATTTGTAGGTACCAACTTTGACAAGATCCGACTTACAGGAAGTAAGCCGGCCTCTCAGGTAGATATTTCCTACACTAAGAATGGCCAAGAGTTACTATTTGTGTTCTCAGTACCCACTCCTCCAGGAGGACGAGTTGCTTCTCTTACGGGGAGTTATGAAATCAAATTGACAGGAGGGTAACCACTTTCCTATTAATTGGAATTGCTTCAGGTTCTAGGAGGACCTGAAAGACAAGCCCTCCGCTGCATGATGTGCCCCCAAAAAGATAGACACTTATTGGGGGCACTTTAAATTCAGAAGGTTTTTTTATATTACTAGGCATTAACCATTAATTATTCCTGTTATGAGCAAAATCACGCGCCGAGATTTTTTCCAACACGCAGGCATAGTCACAGCAGGGGGCATTGCCCTCAGCGGTACCTTACCTGAACTTGTATCGACTCCAGCCCAAGCACAATCGAATCCATCCCAACCCATCGTGTTCGAAAATGTGCTGGGAGAGTATGGACCTTGGGCGAAGAAAATGCTAGAGGATGCCCCCGCGAAACTTTCGTTTCTGCGAGATGAATTCAACCGTGGTGGAATTGACAGTTGGCGAAAAAAAGCAAGGTTGCGACTACTTGACTGCCTAGCGATGCCTGACTCAGGCGGAGTACCCAAAGCTCAGGTATTGGAACAAGTGGAATTTGAAGGGTTGACCATTCAACACTTGCAGTGGGAGTTGCCTTACGGCCCGCCGACGAAGGCGATGTTTCTCAAGCCCAGCAATGCTAAAGGTAAACTGCCGGCGATCCTTGCGCTGCACGATCACTCAGGGAAAAAATATTTTGGACACCAAAAGATTAGCCGTGCTAGCAGTGAAGTGGATTCACTCATCAAGCAACACGTAGACGAATATTATGAAGGCGTCTGGTGGGCTAATCAAATGGCACGTCGCGGTTATGCCGTTCTCGTGCCAGATGCTTTTCTTTTTGGAAGCAGGAGGATTCGTTTATCACAGGTTCCTCGAATCATGCGCGGTTTGCTGGTGGAAGGAAACCCAGACAATGAGCTAGATATCGTGGCTTACAACCGTTGGGCGAGCCAACATGAACACGATGTCGCTAAAAGTCTTCTGTGCGCAGGTACTACAATGCCTGGTGTCGTGGTGGGAGATGATCAGCGAGCCCTCGATTACCTCTGTTCTCGTGAGGATGTGGATGTCAGCCGTATCGGTTGCTGTGGGCTGTCGAGCGGTGGCTTGCGAACGCTTTTTTTAGCAGGCTTGGACGACCGAATCGCCGCCGCTTGTTGTGTCGGAATGATGACTACTTGGCGAGACCTTTGTCTCAACAAAAGCTACACGCACACTTGGATGATCTATCCGCCAGGATTTATGCGAGACCTAGACTATCCTGAAATTCTCGGTTTACGGGTACCCTTGCCAATCTTTGTGCAGAATGCCGAACACGATCAACTCTTCACGCTTTCTGAAGTGCAACGAGCTGATCGCATGCTTGCGGATATCTATAAAAAAGCAGGTGCGGAATCCGAATACAAATCCGAGTTCTATCCTGGGGCGCATCGGTTTGACCTGAAGATGCAAGAGGATGCTTTCACCTGGTTGGATTCAAAGCTGTCAAACTCAAGAAGCTAATTCTTTAATTGAAGCTGTAATCCCTCTTTTAATGGGAGGATTTCTTGGGATTGGCTAGGGTTAGGTTTTGAATCTTTTGATAGTTCAAGCTGAAATTTATCTTCAGCTTCCTGAAAGTTTCTTGTTTTTTATCAGCTTAGAAAATGGAACTAGGGAAGGGGTGGAACGGATGTATTGTTGATAGGATTCTAAATGCCCCCATTTTTCTATCCCTGAAGCTTCCAAAATTCGTACTCCACTTATGTAAACTAGTAGGAGGTACGTGAATAGTGGAGAGATTAATGTGACATACTGCCAATTGTGTAGGGAGGAAAAAGACATTAAAGAAATCCCTGTCCATAAGACGATTTCCCCAAAGTAGTTTGGGTGCCTTGCGTACTTCCAAAGGCCAGATGTAATGAACAGCTCTTTATTTTCAGGGTTTTTTCGGAAGTTCGATTTTTGCCAGTCTGCACTAATTTCTATGCTGAATCCAAGACTAAATACCAGCAATCCACTGTAAAAAAAGCCATTTTGAAGTACCCCATTTTGGCTTGCGATGGCTGTCAATGCGCACATGGAACATAAACAAACCCACATCCCTTGAAGAGTCCATGCCATGAAAAATCGAGTGGCAGCAGGTTTAATGTCTTTAAATCTTTTATCTTCTTTAGCTCGATGAATTCTTAGAAATAAGAAGGTGCCCAATCGGATGGCCCAGAGTGATATGCAGGACGCCAACAGAATGCTCGCTGTATTGAGATGGAGTGATGAATAACTAGTGAAGCTTACATAACCTACCATAAATAAGTAGGTACAACTTCCCGCGAGGTCATAAAATTTTTCTGTTTGAAAAAAGTAAGCAGGAATAAAACAAATCCATTGGATGATAAAGGCAACCAATACAGCCTCCCGTATCACTGGCAGTCCAGTCAACAGCGCAATGCCATACACCAGGATAAATGCGATTAAGGCAAAAAATAGATTAAGTGCTGCTTGCTTCATGAGAGTTTAAGAATTTCTAATGGGCCTTCAAAGTGGAGATTGCTAACTCGAGTTTTTGACCAAGTTGTACATGAGGAATAAAGCCAGATAAACCGTTAAATAGATGCGGTAGAAATTTCTCGTTTTGAGGTAATCCGTATTCTCAGGATACATATTGCCGAATAAAGCGAGTATCTCCTTTTTGAAAAGGGGCTTAATGTTAATTTTCCAATCCTCAGTTTGGTATACAATTTTCCGAAACTTACTCCGATAATGCGTGCTTGGAATACTCCAAATGATTAATAGGAGGAATAGTAGAAACGTAAGGGTCATAATCAAAAATAGACATTTTTGTAGTAAACGTGAGCAGTAAATAGCCGGCCTTCTTTTTTATCTCAATGATCTTTTCAAACTTCCTCTTGAAGGCGCGTCTTTCACATTTTCACCACCTCTTTTTCCCCGAGAATTCTTGCCCAGGACATTGGTTTAAAACGCTTCAATTTTGGAGGAAGCTTGGTAACCGATTCGTTGTGCGGTCACGAAAATTTTCTCTCCAGGTTTCACAAGAAAAGGTTCTGTATATACTTTCCAAGCTTGTTGTGTATCGGTCCGATAGCCGATCGAGGCACCAGCTGTTTGGCAAGAAATGGTTACATAGCCTCCTTCCATCCGGATTTCTGGCTCGGCTGTTTTAGGAGGTTCAGCTTGGCCACCCCACCAATTTTTAACCAATTCAATTTCATTGACTGCTCCCAAATCCCCAAAGTTCTTTGTCCATTTTTCGTGCTCTTCCCGCAGTTCTGCCAGTTTAGAGGCATACTCAGGATTGTAGGCTAGGTTCTCAAATTCATAGGGATCATTTTGAGTGTCAAATAACTCTTCCTCCACCTTATTTGGCCGGAACCACAGCAGCTGTTTCTGATTTAAATGCCCACCTTTTTTGAGTGTCAGCAAATTTGCCATCAATGGATTTTTCAATCGGTAGTTGATGTTCTGATAGTACGGTTTTTCGGGCATGTAATTGCGCAAATAGTTAAATCTGCCATCGCTGACCGATCGCACCCGATCATATTCTGAATCCATCCTGTCCCTTGCGGCATAGATGTATTTCCGTTTGGCCTCTGCTTGTTGAGTTCCTAAAAAAGCCTGCCCTTGCATGGTTTTTGGGATTGGAATACCTGCTAGAGAAAGGATGGTGGGGCCAAAATCTACAAAACTGACTAGTTGATCATCTGTCGTCCCCTTGGGTAAAAAAGGTGCTTTAATCAATAGGGGTACTTTCAGGCCTCGGTGATGCAATTCGCGTTTTACAAAGGGTAAGCCATCGCCGTGGTCACTGTAAAAAAACAAAATTGTATTGTCGTAAAGTCCATCATCTTTCAATTGCTGAATGATTTCCCCCACTTGCTTGTCCATCACCATCACATTGGATAAAAATCGTGCAATGACCTGCCGACTTATGCTATCATCTGGGTAGTAAGGAGGTACTTCCACCGTCTTAGGATCCACTAATAATGGTTCCTTATCTCTAGCCCAAACTTGAGATTCATGTGTGGTTTCCAAGTTAAATACCGAGAAAAAGGGTTGGGTTTTATCCGGACGATTCCGCCAATGCGCCTTTTTGCTACTTTCATCCCAGGCCGTGACAGGAGCCACAAATTGATAATCTTCTTTGGCATTATTTGTACAATAGTAGCCGGCAATTCGTAAATACTCAGGAAAGCATTTCACTCCTTCGGGAATTACAGCTGAATAGGGGTTTAGGCCTATAGGATAATCACTCGAGGGCGACGCTGAAGTTCCTAAGGTTCGCATGTTATGACTGCCGATGGAAGTTTGATAATTACCCGTAATCAGCGCAGAGCGACTTGGAGCACAAACGCCGGCGGTTGAGTAGGCTTGTGTATAGCGCACTGATTCTTTGGCTAATTGATCCAAAATGGGAGTTTTGGCCACCTTTTCTCCGTAAGAACCCAAATGTGGAGACAAGTCCTCGCACACAATCCAAACGATGTTCGGTAGGGTTGCTGCAGGTTTATCCTGTGCAAAAAGGCTCGAAAAAGAGAGAAAGCAACAAAGGGTCAGCAGTAGTATATTTCTTTTCATGGATCAGTTTTTACGTTGAAATCAGCTCCTTTTCTTAAATTAGAAATAAATTCACTGATTTAAAAAAATTAGGATAGGTTGCTAAGATATTGGTTACAAAACCAATGGTAAAGAACTTCAATTTGTTAAAATTGAATTAGATTCAATTGGAACAATTAATGCAAATAGCCGCGCTTTTAGGATTAGGGAACAACCTTTGGAATCAGTTTTAAAAATTGCTAAAAAAATACAATGAGCCCATTTCACTTGTCACCATCCAATTTAAATGCATGTAAATTCCTTACGATTGCATTGGTTTCAATGCTGTGGTTAGCCTGCAATCCATCCAAAAAAGAGGCCGATGTGCTAGCTGAAAAGGATTGGGAAGTCCTATTTGATGGCTCATCTACGGATGCATTTCGAGGCTATGGAATAAATGATTTTCCTCAGGGGGTTTGGATTGTAGAAAACGGAATTTTGATGACCAACCCAGACACTTTGAATAGGGATTTGATTACCAAAAAAAGATACAAGGATTTTGAACTCGAATACGAGTGGGCAGTAGATACGGCAGCGAATTCTGGAGTATTCTTTCATATGCAAGAAAACCTTTCGATGGAGGCAGGTAACGGTAATAGCCCAAATTGGATGGATAATTTTGAAATTCAGATTTTGGAGGATACCTACTTTTACGACACCACAGCCATCCGATCCGCAGGTTCCTTGTATGACTTAATCATTCCAAAAAACAAAAAGCTTAAACCAATAGGGGAATTCAATAAGGCTGTCCTTTCGCACAAATCAGGTCATGTAGTGCATTGGCTCAATGGGGTAAAAGTGTTGGAATTCACGATAGGTAGCCCAGCAATGGATTCCCTGTTGTCTGGAAGCAAGTTTAAAGAAAACCCTAATTTCCACTCAGATAAGGAGGGGCACCTTATGTTTCAACACCATGGACAAAAAGTATACTTTAGAAATATCCGGGTAAGGGAGCTTTAATGAATTAAATCCAATCGCAATAAAATTGCTAAAAACTATAAAAATAAGGGAATGCATCTCAGTGGAGGATTGTGTTGGAAAAAGAACAGCTAGGGGTTTGATTGGATCAAAGAGCTCTCCTTTTCTTAAGGTTTAGTTTCTATAAATTACCAAGGGTTCAACTTACTTTCCGGCTCCTTTTTTTAAATTAGAAACTAGTTATTCACTCAAAAAAAATCATCATGATTAGCAACCACGAAATTGATTACAAAATCTACGGAGAAGAACTCCAATTTGTTGAAATTGAGTTAGACCCAAATGAAACTGCCATCGCAGAAAGCGGCGCTTTTATGATGATGGAAAGTGGCATTGAAATGCAAACGATTTTTGGCGATGGAAGCCAGGAGCAATCCGGTGGATTGATGGGAAAATTGTTCAGTGCAGGAAAGCGATTACTGGTAGGTGAAAGTTTGTTCATGACTGCATTCACGAATGTAGGCCAAGGAAAAAAGAAGGTAAGCTTTGCCTCTGCCTATACCGGAAAAATCATCGTTTTCGACCTAAAGCAATTGGGAGGAAAAATTATCGCACAGAAAGATGCGTTTTTATGTGCTGCCAAAGGAGTCAGCATTGGCATAGAGCTTCAACGAAAATTGGGTACAGGGCTCTTTGGAGGGGAGGGATTTATCATGCAGAAGCTTGAGGGTGATGGACTTGCCTTTGCCCACGCGGGAGGATACATCGTGGAAAAAGTGTTGCAGCCTGGTGAAGTGCTTAAGGTAGATACAGGATGTGTAGTAGCCTATACTGCAGGAGTTGACTTTGATATCCAAATGGTAAAGGGAATTAAGAACTTTATGTTTGGCGGAGAAGGTCTATTCTTAGCGGTATTGCAAGGACCAGGAAAAGTGTGGTTGCAATCACTTCCGATCAGCAGACTTGCAGGACGTATCATGCAATATGGTAGCTCCACAAGAAAAGAAGAAGGTAGTATTTTAGGAGGACTGGGTAATCTATTGGACGGAAGAGAATAGTTTTATATGATTATCCGCATGGATGTCCGTGGCTAAAATTTGACAAGGGCCCCGAAGGCGGCGATACAAAAACTAGTTTCACCCCCGCAATCCGCCGCGGCGGACGGGTCAGCAGGCACCTTCGGGCTTGGTATTTGGAATAAATCTTAAAGAATCCCCCTTGCCCCCTTTCAAGGGGGAGTCGCACCAACGCTAAATCAAGCATTTCTTATAGATTTAAATAAGCTCTCGAATTCTGAAAAAAGTTAATTCTAATTTGAGTTTCTGGGGATCAGTTGGGGTGACTCCCCCTTATTAAGGGGGCAAGGGGGATTTTTTATAAAGAAAAAGCCCCGCACCTGCGGGGCTTTTTCTTTATCCAAGGATGATGACTAGCGAAACCAGCATCATTAGTGGGAAATGGTTGTTGATTACAATTTAGTTGCTTTGTAGATTTTTACAAATCCATCATTTTCGCTAGAAACAACGATCAAACTTTGTTGAATTGGGCTTTTGCCTGCTGGGATAAATAATACTCCTTCAGGAGCATCACCCGTTTTAACTAGTTTCACAAAAACTGGGGCAGTAGGAATAGTGATGTCATAAATGGCAAAGGCATCTGCACGCTCGAGTCCTACGATGGCAATTTGCTTGCTCCCCACTTTACCTACCGTCACTGCCTCAGGTTCAGTTCCCTTGTCATCGCTTCTACCATCGTCATATACTTGAGATTCAAGCGCTTTTTTATCCAATTCATTTTTGCTATCAAAAACCTGATCACCTGTTAATCCATTCCAGACACTGAAAGATCGGGCTCCTAAGGTATAAATTGCATCGAAATCGCCATCGCCATCGGTGTCACCCAAGGTAGTGGTGGTATTCAATCTTCCAATCTGCGCATCTGTTTTCAAGGTACTTGCATTCGGGAATTTTGTAGCATCAAGGACATGTGCACTTGCTCCCACTCTTCGCATCTCTGTAAATCCAGCATATTCCCGAGCATCACCCTCATTTGCTGTAAATAAATAGGGGATTCCGTTGTACGTATACTGGGAAATTGCGTCTGGCTGATACATCCCGAACACATTAGGTGCCGATCTGAATTCTACCTTAGTATCTCTATCGCTAGGGTCAATTTCATTACCCGCAGCTCCATAATCCTTAAATCCTAGTGGCGTAATTTTTTTGAAAACACCACCCACAATATCTAATTCTGCGATGGCATTGTTTTCTTGTAGCGTTACCCAAGCAGTTTTGGAATCATCCGAGATGGCAATGTATTCTGGCTCGATGTCCTTTAAGAAATTTTTACCAGGGCCATAAATTCGAAATCCTTTTGCAGTTAGTGCGGCTAATTGGCTTTCGAATGCAGCGAAATTTACAGTCTTTACAGTATAATCCGCTACCTTAATGATGGAGACACTACCTTCTGGGTCAGTAGTGTAGGCATCGTTCGGTTCGCCCTCATTGGCAGTAAGTATGTATTTTCCATCTTTCGAGTAAGTGACCATGTCTGGTAAAGCACCCACTTCAATTACTTTTACTTCTGCTAAGGTTGTGGTATTAAAAACGACAACTTTACCGTTCTGTTGCTTGTTAATGGATTCGATTGCTGCTGCGAGCTTGCCATCATAAACATCCAAACTGTTCACATAACCTCCATAGGTTGCAAGTGGGATTGACTTTGACAAAATGGGGGCTGCGGGATTGGATAAATCAATCACATCAATTTTATTGGCAGTAGCGCTATTGTTGACTGCAAAAAGTTGCTTCGTGGCAGGATCAAAGGTGGTGATTTCCGCAGCACCTAGGCCTCCTAAGCCAATAGAACCTATTTCTTGGTAAGAAGCAATGTCCTCATTGACGGTATTTTCTAAAGGAATGGGATCATCTTCTTCCTTTAGGCAACTAAAGCAAACTAAAGCTAAACCCATTAATGCGATCTGTCTCATGATATTTTATTTTTTTCATAAAATTAAATTCATATGCGGAGACCTACGTTTTGTTTCTGGTTATGAATTCATTACGAGAAAATTATTTCTAAGACATAAAACCTACAGAAAATTCAAAAAATAGTAACATTGGAAAAGAAAGAGTCTAGAGAAACAAAGTAACTCAACGTAAATCTCAACTGAACTTGAACTTTTTTCTTAGTTTAGTCCATCCATAAACCTTCCCAAAATCATTCACCTATGAAAAAGACCTCCCTTTTCTTAGTCGCTTTTTTGGTTGTAACAAGCGTAGTTTTTGCTTCCTCTTTCGTAACCTCAGATACAGAGTTCACGGTATTCAGTGCAGAGCGTGTCAATTTTAAAATCAAAGGAACCGGCTCAAAAAATATCCCAGTGTCGATTGGTATAGGATCCCAGCCAGGCAGTGGTGCCTGCTGTTCAGGTGTCAGTCCCTTCACAACCGCGAGTTTTGTAGGCAATGTCGGCGATGTGGTCTACGATGGAAAAACCAAAAGAGTCATCACCAAGATTTCCAGAGAAATGAACGGCACTACGTTGGATTTGTCGCAGTATTATTGAGGGAATTGATGCCTGCTGGGAGTGTTAAAATCTAGCCAAATTTCAAGGTAGCCGACTTCCTCAAGGGTTGTCAAACTAATTTCCGATTAATGAAAATCACAAATTTTTACTGCTCCATCCTCTTTTTCCTAACCCCGATTTTGACGACTGCGCAAATCACGGGGCCAGATGTTAGGCAGTCCCAATACATCACCGTGTTGGGCATTGCTCAGGATGGAGGCTATCCTCAAGCAGGATGCAATGCCGAGCATTGCTTGCGTCACTGGCGGGGAGAGGAGAAGAAGCGACAGGTCGTGAGCCTTGGACTTACGGATCAGGCAAGTGGACAAAATTGGATCTTTGAAGCTACGCCTGATTTCACTTCTCAACTGCAGCAGCTCCAACAGGCATCAGGTTCGGCAAACTTGTCTGGTATTTTTCTCACCCATGCACACATGGGACATTATACTGGATTGCTGCAGCTCGGCCGAGAAGCTATGGGCGCCAAAGGCATGTCAGTCTATGTGATGCCTAAAATGAAGGAATTCCTCGAAACCAATGCCCCTTGGAGTCAATTGGTGTCCCTCGGAAATATAAAGCTCATCTTGATGGAACAGGACCAGCCCATTCAATTGACCTCTAATCTTCGGGTTACCCCGCTTAAGGTGCCTCATCGGGATGAGTTTTCGGAGACCGTAGGATTTCGAATTGAAACGGCTGAAAAAAGCCTTCTATTTATCCCGGACATTGACAAGTGGCCGTTGTGGGATCGGGACATTCGTGCAGAAGTGGCCCGAGTGGATTTTGCTTTGCTCGATGCTACTTTTTATGAGGATGGGGAGCTGCCCAACCGAAATATGACTGAGATTCCGCATCCATTTGTTTCCGAAACTATCAGTCTGTTTTCCCCGCTCTCGGAGAGCGAGAAGCGGAAAGTCAAGTTTATCCATTTCAACCACACGAATCCCCTAATTTTTGAGGGACCAGAGCGGATTCAAGTGAAAAAGCTCGGTTTTGGCGTGGCAACTGAAGGGGAGCGAATTGAGTTGAAAAAATAAAAGGGCTGCGTATGAGGCAGCCCTTTCGTCTTATTGCTGTACGGTGAGCGTTACTTTATTGCTCTTGGTATCAATATCAATGCGATTAGGTTTCAGGAGCGAAGCTGACTTTTCTGGGCTGAGCTTGATATCGTAGGATCTTCTGTCGTACTTCATCACTGCGCCGGATAGGGCATCAATGCCCCAGCCAAATAGGTTTCCTAAATTGAGGATACTTACCACATTTAATTCTTTGTCTAGGGTGATGATGCGGGTTTCGTAGCCGTCCAACTTAAACTCTACTTCAGTATCGGTGATACTCCGTTTGACATTGTAGTTGCAAGG
>CAMCBC010000023.1 GCA_945872775.1 Spirosoma fluviale
AAGAAGGCATTTGTTGGTATTGACCACCTGCTTTAAATCGAGTTCTTGACTCGAAATGTGTGTGAATGCCGAATCAGCATAAAACTCCTGATAGGCTTCCATTGCTTCCTCCTGTGTTCCGCTAAATGGAAAATAGGCCGTGATCCAAACCCCTCTTGTGAAGTTGCCACGATAAGGAACAAAAAGAAGATCTACTTCATTTGCTGGATTTAGCTGCTGGAAAGTTTGCTTGATTTCTTTCAAGTGCTGGTGTGTAAACAACTTGTACACTGAAACATTCGATGTTCTGTAGCTAAAGTGAGAGGTTTCCGTCAAACTTTTTCCAGCTCCAGTCGATCCTGTTATACCTGTTACATGCACAGCTCCCTCAATCCATCCCTTTTGTATTGCTGGAGCGAGGGCTAGCTGGATTCCTGTGGCAAAGCAACCAGGGTTGGCAATACGTTTTGCAGTTTTGATTTTTTTGTTGTTGACCTCAGGCAGCCCATACACAAATCCAGCTGACTCATCTCTAAAATCCGTAGACAAGTCAATGATAACGGTGGCATCTGGAAAGGAATGCTGCTTGAGAAATGTGGATGCTTCCCCATGCGGCAAGCACAAAAAAACCGCATCAATTCCTGTCGTTGGAATTACATCTGTGAAGCTTAGGTCGCAATCCCCTAACAAATCACGATGTACCTGATCTACACGGACACCTTTTTGACTATTGGAATGCAAGCAAACCAATTCGCAGGCTGGGTGATGGACTAGAAGTCGAATCAACTCAGCTCCAGTGTAGCCTGCTGCTCCAATGATGGCTGTTTTTACCTTAGTCATTTGAATTGTTCACCTTGTGAAAAATAGCGGTTTGGTTACCTAAAATACGGGTAAAGCCTTTGACATCTTCTCCAGTATAGCCTTTGTTCATTTCTCCGTAGGAACCGAATTTGGCAGACATCAAGTCATGTTCGGATGTGATTCCAAGCAAGGTAAATCGATAGGGATGCAGCATCAATCGTACTTCACCTGAAACTTGCTTTTGCGTACTTTCAAGAAAAGTCTCAAAATTTCGCATCACAGGATCCAAAAAGTGACCTTCATGGAGATGGTTGCCATAAAATTCAGAAAGCTGTTTTTTCCAAAAGAGCTGCCATTTGGTTAAGGTATGTTTTTCAAGCAATTGATGAGCTTTGATTAAAATCAAGGGAGCCGCTGCTTCAAAGCCTACACGCCCTTTGATGCCGATGATGGTATCGCCTACATGGATATCTCTACCGATTCCGTAAGGGGCTGCCAATGATTGCAGTTTTAAAATGGCTTCTACTGAACTAGCATATTGGATTCCATCGATCCCTTTAATTTCTCCTTGAACGAAAGTCAATTTTACTTCTTTTGGCTCTTTTTCTGTAACTGGAGTAGGCCAAGCTTCTTCAGGAAGGTAATCTGAGGAAGTGAGTGTTTCTTTTCCACCTACAGAAGTACCCCAAATTCCCTTGTTGACCGAATAGGCTGCTTTTTCAAAATTCATGGACACCCCATGTTTTTTGAGGTAGTCAATTTCTTCTTGTCGGCTTAATTTTAGATCTCGGATAGGCGTGATGATTTCAACCTCTGGAATAAGAATTTGGAAAATCATGTCAAATCGTACCTGGTCATTTCCTGCACCTGTAGAGCCATGGGCTACTGCTTGGGCTCCGATGGATTTGGCATATTCGGCAATAGATTTGGCTTGCACAATGCGCTCAGCAGATACAGAAAGGGGATAGGTGTCATTTTTAAGCACATTGCCATAGACTAGGTAGCGGATTACAGATTGGTAGTAATCTTGAACCACATCCAAAATTCGGAAAGAAGCTACCCCTAAGTCATGGGCTCTTTGGGCAACGTCTTGAAGTTCCTTCTCTGAAAATCCTCCTGTATTGACCAATACTGCATGGACTTCATGACCCAAATCTTTGGAGAGGTGAAGTGCGCAAAAGGTGGTATCCAGTCCACCGCTGTAAGCTAAAACTACTTTTTTCATGAGATCATCCGTTGAAGGAGTTCAAAAGAGTAGAAATTGAAGTACTCAATTGATCTTCCCAGAGTTTGTTTTTATTTCTTGGAATTTGGATCGTAAAGCATGGCCGTGCACAAGCAGTTTTGTCTGTTTTTTGACATCAGAATTTCAAAGTTGATACAGCTTTGGCAACCCTTCCAAAATTCTTCGTCATCGGTCAATGCGGAATACGAAACAGGCACATAGCCCAATTCCGAATTTATTTTCATCACCGCTGCACCCGTAGTCAATCCAAAGATTTTGGATTCTGGAAACTTTACTTGGCTAAGTTTAAATACTTCTTGTTTAATCTTTCGTGCCAGACCATACTGACGGTATTCTGGAGCTACGATCAAACCTGAATTGGCGACAAACTTTCCATGTCCCCAAGCTTCAATGTAGCAAAATCCAGCCCACTTTCCTTCCGGGGTTAGTGCAATGACTGCTTTTCCTTCATCCATTTTGGCTTCCAAGTAGGAGGGACTTCGCTTTGCAATGCCGGTACCTCTCGCTTTGGCAGAGTTTTCCATCTCTGTAGCTATTTGGCTTGCATATTCTTTGTGGCTGCTGCCGGCAACGACAATTTGGAATGTGATTTCTTCCATAGAATTGGTCTAATCGATGCGGTCCTTTGTTGGGCAAGGACCTGTAAATTGATGAATATAGTTTTAGGGAGCTATTGTTGTTTTCCGCTAGGGAAAACGAAAGTACGTCTAGGGTTATACCCTAAAGGTCTGCCTCAATCGTGCAACAAAAAAAGTTTTGGATACCAAAGCGCATCCAGCCAAAGGAATTGGCAAGAAAAGAATAGGAGCGTTGATTGCTTTCGTTTCCATAATTTGAGGGTGCAAATGTTACACCTCCTGCAATTAATTGCAAGTATTTATTTTAATTTTTTATGATTATCCCCATTATTTTTCCAAATCATAAAAAAAGGGTCTAAAAATTTAATCTTAGACCCTTTGAAGCTGACTTCCAGTAATTTATTGTGCCATCTCCTTCAGAGCAGCTACCAATGCATCGCAATCGGCCGTACTCGTATAGATGTTCGGGCTCACGCGTATGCCTTGTACTCCAGCGCCATCTATAGGTGCGGTAAATATCTTGTACTTATCCATCAAAATTTTACCCATATCAGCAGGACTGTATTTTTCTACCCAGACATTTCCAATTCCGCAGCATCTTGCAGGATCTTCAGGCGTGTTTACTCGAATTCCAGGAACATTTCGAACCTGATCTGACCAATACTTTTGGATAAATCGAAGTCGATCTTCTTTACGCTTGGAACCAATTTTCTCTTGGAAGGCGATGGAATCCAACACCGTCAAATCCGTAGCTACGGGGTGAGTTCCAATATGATTGAGGTAGGAAATGCTGGTCAAGTTTAAGTTACCTGGCGCCAGAAGTGGTTGAATTTTAGATATTTTATCTTTTTTCACAAATAGCAAACCTGCACCTAGTGGAACACTCAACCACTTGTGCAAGCTGGATCCGTAATAATCACAATCCAATTCTTTCATGCTGAAGGTGAAATGCCCTACGGCATGCGCTCCATCCAACATGACTTCTACACCCTGTGCATGTGCCATATCTGCTATTTTACGCACGGGAAGAATGTGTCCAGTAATGTTGACAATATGTGGCACCATGATGAGTTTTGTCTTGGGAGTAATCGCCTTTCGGTACACGTCGACCACTTCCTCATCGGATTTAGGGTCCATGGGAATATCCACTTTTACAGTTTTTATGCCCCAGCGCTTGGAAGCCAGTTCAAACATGGTTTGCATGGTTCCATAGTCCTGGTTAGCGAAGATAGCCTCGTCACCAGCTTCCCAAGGGTAGCCAGAAATAATCAAGTCCAAGGATTCGGTCGTATTTCGAGTCAATACCACCTCTTCAGGAGAAGCACCTACCAAAGTGGCTAGCGCTGCAGCAGATTTGGCTTTGTTCTCAAATTGAACCCCACGCATGTAATGCGAGGCTTGGTAGTTGATCTCTCGGATATGGGTAATGTACTTTTCTAATAGCTCTTGCGGTAGAAAGCAATAGTACCCATTCTCAAAGTTGAGGTAATCGGGCTTGAGGCGATAGCCTGCTCGGAGCTGATCCCAAATGTCCTCACGCTCCCAATCCAAGGCATCAAAATCAAAAGCTTTCAGTTCGGAAGGAAGTAAGGTTCCCCCTAAGCCTAGGGCAGCAAAATACTTTAAAAAGGAGCGCTTTTTCATGGGGTTGATATTAAAGGAGATAGGAAAGTAACCAAAATAAAAGTAAAAAAATAGCCATTCCTGTAATCCAAGGTGCTCGTTTTGGAAATTCAAACTGGCAAATCGGACAAATGGAAAGAGATTGGTCTACTTCCATCGCGCAGGAGGGACATTCTTTGGTTTTCAAAATTTGGGAACTCTTTGGTGTGGTGGCTGTTTAAGACATTAAGTAACAAAAAATCAGATGAAAATAGAAATTTGGTCCGATATCGCTTGTCCGTTTTGCTACATCGGTAAACGTAAACTAGAAAAAGCGATTCAGCGATTACCCAACTCTGAGGGGATAGTTCTGGAATGGAAAAGCTTTCAATTGAATCCAAGCCTTCAAACTGATCCGAATCAAAATACATTGACCTACCTAGCGGAGACTAAAGGTTGGACGATGGAGCAAACGGTACAAATGACAGCACAGGTGACCGCAATGGGGAAGGAGGAAGGGCTGAACTTCAATTTTGAAAAGACTGCAGTAGCAAATACAAAAAGATCCCATAGGCTTTTGCATTTGGCTAAAGGGTTTAATTGCCAAAATGAATTGAAAGAGCAGCTGTTTAAAGCCTATTTCGAAGAGGGTAAAAACATAGATGAGCTAGAAACGCTGCTCCAGTGCGCTGAGCAAGTAGGAATCCCTCGAGCGGAAGCTATAAATGTATTGGATACGCAAGCTTTTGAGGAGGAAATTGATCAAGATGTGTACGAATCCAGATTAATTGGCGTGCAAGGCGTTCCGTTTTTTGTTTTTGACCGTAAATACGGCATTTCTGGAGCGCAGCCAGATGAGGTATTTGACCAAACCTTGCAGAAAGCCTTACAAGAATTCAATTAAAGTTCGAACACTTTATAAATTTCAAAAAAAAGACGGGATCAATTCCCGTCTTTTTGTCTTTTATAATTGTCCAGTTTGCAAGCAGCTACCGAAGAAGGTACTAGTTGAAGTTCACCTAAATCGGCAGTGGACGGTCATCTGTCGACCGTTGACAATTTTTACCAAACGCCTCGATTTTTCATTTTCAAAGTGTAAACTGCATCTGAAGCTGTGATAAACAAAACATTGCGCGTAAGGGTACCGAAAGTAACATTGGCTGTCCAATCCTCAGGTACTGGGATGTGAGCGATTTTTTCTCCATTACGATCAAAAACAGTTACCCCTTTTCCAGTTAAATACACATTACCTCGATCGTCAATGGTCATCCCATCAGATCCCATCTCGCAAAACAAGGTTTTATTGGTCAAATATCCATCAGCCTGAATATCATATTTCCAGGTTTTGGAGGCTCCTATATCTGCCACAAACAGGTGCTTTCCATCTGGTGTACCTATAATTCCGTTGGGTTGCTTCAGATCTTGAGTTACCCGGAAAAGTTCGGTTCTATCCTCGGATAGGAAATACACATGCTGCCCATCTTGCTGCATTTCCTTGCTTCTCACTCCTTCCCAATAAGGACGAGCATACAAGGGATCGGTGAAATACAGTCCTCCGCTTGGTCGAACCCAAACATCGTTGGGGCCATTTAATTTTTTGCCTTTGAAGGACGGAACTAGGACAGTTTCTTTTCCAGTTTGTAAGTCCATCTCTACCAACTCATTCTTTAAATCAGCCGCTGCAATCAGTTTGCTATTCAATTGAAAGTAAAGGCCATTGGAACGTCCAGTACCTTCTTTAACGAGGGATACCTGGTTGCTATTTGCATTCCACACGTAGATTTTATCGTTGGGCTGATCGGTAAAATAAACATCTCCAAAACGATTGACTGCTGGACCTTCCGTGAAGGAAAACCCATCTTTAACCAATTCTAGTTGAGCACCTTTAGCTACAATCCCACGCTTATCATCTACCTGTGCAATAAGCGATTGACTTAGCAATGAAAGGCCTAGTACGAGGCTGTGGAAGTAAATTTTTGGGTTCATGCGTAAATTCATTTTCTATTAAGTACCAAAATAATCTTATTCAGATCAGGGCTGTAAGCCAACCTTGAAATTCCTTGATGGCTCGAAGATTCTATTTTTCCTAGAGAATGCCAATCACTTTCTTGAATATGTTTGGTGAAAACTTCATTTCCCTTTGCCATCAAGAGATGATTTTTGTCCAGCCAAATGAAATCCTGGGAGCCTGGGATAGCATACCCATACTCCTTTTTTACCCCTGTTTTTAAATTGACTGTGGCAATACCAAAAGCTTTGCCTTGACTCGTTTCTTGGCTTTTTTTTCGATCTAAATAGGAGATTTCAGGGGTGGTAGGTCGTTTTCTGACTGTTCTTCCAATATCCGTATCTAAGGTGTCCACCATTCCTTTTCCACGCACATACACCAAGGAATTGGGTTCGCCAAGCACAAAGAGTGCGGCCTTTCCATCGTAAAAATCGTAATAGCCCACTGGAAAAATATCGTCATACAAGAGTTCGGGAGCTTCTCCAGCAATAGGGTACAACCACAATCGTTGGGTGCCATCTGGCTCAACGACGATGGCCGAAAAATAGGATCCACATTCGGTTAGGCTCGGCGAAAACTCACTTCGATCCGGTGTTTGGGTCAGGTTGGTGAATTTTTGTGTTCGAAAGCTGTAAAGGATCAGGTCGTTATTTCCTTTAGCATCGGCAGCAGAAAAAATCAATTCGGAATCGTTGATGAAGCTAGGTTGGTTGTCGTATTCAGGCCGATTGGTCAGCGGCTTCGCGGTAGCAGTTAAAAGTTTGATTTTTCCACCCTTGCCTTCCACATCCATCACCCATAGGTCAGTGGATGCCTGTGCAAGTCCTTTCGTGGTTTGAATCAGTAGGCATACTAAAAGTGTGAAATAGATTTTATAGTGGATTCGCATCTCTTGGCAACTAAAGTGTGAATTTTTGGTTAGGTAAAGGTGAATCTACTTGCGCAATACAACAACCCTAATTTCGATCAATTACGGCTCCAACAGGATACTTTGGCAGATCGAGCTGTTGAAGTGTTGGTCTCTCAACCCAATTTGGCTTCAGAGATTAATTCTTGGCTAGTCATTCCAGGGAAGCTTCCAGACTACTTTCCAGAAGAACTGCGGCTATATTTTGAATTTTACCTTCACAAAGAAAAAGAATTTTCTGGAGAGGAGCATCGGCTAGCACAGGAGTTTTTCGAACAACGAGGGGATATGTATCTTGCAATGCTTGGATTTTATTCCTTGCCTTATTGCTATGCTTTCGCTGATGGGGCCCAAGTGCTCGTTCGATCTCAACGAATCCTCGATAAAATCGGTGAAAGGCTAGGGGAGACCACACGTTTCGTTTTGGATGTTTTTAAACCTGGGGCATTTACTCATCAAGATGAAGCCTTTTTGACTTGTGCCAAGGTTCGCTTGATTCACGCCTACAGCCGCTATTTTATTCGAAAATATGCATTGGATTGGTCCCCTGAATATGGAGAACCAATCAATCAAGAAGACTTATTGGGTACCAATTTGGCATTTAGTCACCTGGTGCTTCGCGGAATGACCAAGTTGGGCATGTCTCCTAGTGCAAAGGAACACCATGCGGTGCTTCGTTATTGGAAGTGGATTGGGGAGCTGATGGGGATTGAACCTTCCTTGTGGCCATCCACAGCCAAAGAAGCATTTGAGTTGGATCGATTGATTCGAAAAAGACATCTCAAACCTTCGGATGCTGGAAAGAAACTAACAAGAGCTCTACTCGAATTCTATCAAAAAAATATTCCGGATGCATTTTTAACAAGCCAATTGGAATCCTTGCTTTCCTTTTTTCTTGGAAAAGAAGCCTCCAAAGCAGTTGGGATTTCTGGGAATATTCAAGTTCCGGGTGATTTTCTGGGACTATTTTTAAAATCATCTGGTTTAAAAACCTTTGGAGCAGTAAAAAACCACGAGTCACTGCGAAAGAACCTTGAGCGCCAACAGATTCAGCAATTTGGGCGGGTACTACAACTCCAACTACCCGTATTAAATCGTTCGTAAACGGACAGGTAGCTGTTCAATTATCCTACATGAACAGCGGATCTATTTTGCTTAAACCGCTTCCAGCGCTTTTTTAGCGGTTTGGCATCATTTTAGTAAATTGGATACCATGAAAGAATTGAGGCATCGATTGCAAACTATCCCGGTAGAATTAATTACTTGGATCGCGTGTATTCTTGCCATCCTCACCATCAATCCTTATTCGGATGCCTTCAGCCTTTGTCCTTTGGATAATTTAGGTTTGACCTGGTGCCCTGGATGTGGATTGGGAAGGGCCATGAACCTGCTTGTTAGAGGCGAATTTCTAGCTTCTTGGGAAATGCATCCCTTGGCAAGTTTGGCATATGCGGTCATCTTTCATCGGATTTGGGTATTAATCAAACAATTAAAACAACGCACACACTATGGCTAATGTATTGAGACATCTTCCTGAATTGGAGGGTATGGAATTGGGTTACATCCAAGGATTGATGAAAAGCATGGATGAAGAAGAAGCGGCTTTATTTGCTCAAGTGTATCGAGCAAGACGCAAAGACCCGCAGATGATTTTGATTTTGACCTTGCTTGGTTTCTTTGGCTTTGCAGGCCTACATCGCTTTATTCTAGGACAAATTGGTCTTGGAATCTTGTACCTTCTCACGATTGGTTTGTGCTTAATTGGTACGATCGTGGATTTGGTGAACTACAAGAGTCTAGCCTACGAATTCAACATCAAAATGGCACATGAAACAATCAACATGTTGTCCTACTCTTTCCCAGAAAAAGGAACTAAAGAAAGCTAAACCAACGCCCACTTTCCTTTTTGCCTTTGGATTCCTCGGATGCCAAGGGCTTTTTTTATGCTTACCAGGTATCGTCAGCGTCCTCGGGAATACTCGACGAAGGGATTGAGAGCAGTTCTTTACCTGTTGGAGATAGGAGCAAATGAAATTGCTGTAACCGCAATTCCAATTCTTGCAATTCCTCGTAGGAGCCTTTGGTAAAGGGATAGGGGAGCTCAATCAGCTCAGGTGATTTGGAACTGAAAGGAGGTTCCACCTCCCCATCAAATAACAAAGGCCACATAGTTTTGGCACATCCTAGCCCCCAAAAGTTGAGCGGGTACTGCTTGGCATACACCTGTAGTCGCTGATTGATTTCTTTAAAAAACACCTGGGTTTCTTCTAATCTGATACGTGAACCAGCTCTAGATTTTCCTTTAGTTTTCAAGTACTTAAACTGAGATTTACCTTGCTTTTGACGAACCAAGTAGCCTCGAAATACTTTGTGATCCAGAAGCTTTCCTTGATGAAAATAGCCCACTGCAGCTTGTCCCGCCCTAACCAATGTCAAACAGTAATGGACATCATCCATTTCTTGAAACTTCCGTTCAGGACTCCAGGATAGGGTCCACGGAAGAAAAAGTTTGATCAACCAGCCCCCCTCATATTCAACTAGGAGCTGGTTTTTTTCTGCTAAAAAGCGAATTTCCCATCCCTTTTCTACAGCTTGATCCATAAGGATAAGAGCTTGAGCGTAGGATACAACTTGAGTTTGGGGTATTTTCATCGTAAAGCCAGTTCCATAACTATCTTTGCACAAAGAAAAAAAACAATATGCAGGAAGACATAGAAAAAGTGCTGAATCGGATGTGCGATCCCAAAGAAGAGGAGGCATACCACTTTGCGGATAAACTTGGAGGCATGGCCGATGAAGAAACAAAGGACCACCTGATTACCTTGGTTAAGGGAGATCAATGGGAAATTGGGTATTTGGCTTGTCGGGCATTGGCCAAAACTTCCTGGAATGAAGAGTCACTAGACGCTATTTTCGAAGCTATTTTTGATAAGAAAAACAAAGCCATCCAAGGCGCTTTCGTTCAGATTTTAGAAGAATTCAACCTAGCTGAACGATTTGTTGATGTTTTCCGAGTGTACCTTTTTGGCAACTTTAAAGCCTCTACACTAGGAAAAGGCTATCTGGACAGCGTGGAGTTTGATATTACTCCTAGGACGATACGGAAGGCTGAAAAACATTGGAATCACTACCTGCACAATCCAGAGGACGAAGAAAGTCTCGCTTTGAAAAAGCTCGAAGTGGAACCGATGCTACAAGAGCTAAAAGACCTTTTTGAGGAGTAAACCGTGCTTATTCTCTTTTTTTGACTCCTCGTACTGCCACTGCTTTGATGGGATCATCTGGCCAAGAATGTTTGGGATAGCGCTGTTTGAGTTCTTTCTTGACTTCAAAATATCCCGAAGTCCAAAAACTCTTTAAATCCTGGGTGAGCTGTACAGGCTTGTAACCAGGGGAGAGAAGTTCAATCAGTATTGGATTGCGTCCTTCATTTACTTTAGGGGTTTCAAGCATACCAAAGAGTTCCTGCAAGCGAACAGCTAGGCGAGGTGCACTTCCATCTTCCTGGTAAGCAATCTGTATTTCACTACCAGAAGGAACTTGCAAACTTGATGGAGCCATCTTTTCTAAATCCTGTTGTTGCTCAAATGAAAGCGAATGATATAAAAATTGACTGAGATTCAATTTCTTTAATTCCTCATTCTTTGTGATGCCGATTAGGTAGGGCTCTAACCAGTTTGAGGCATTTTCACAAAGGGAATCTACCGACCAATCAGGCCAATTCTGTTCTGGATGCCAGATTGCCAAAGATTGTACCCGTGCAATCAAACCCAGTACTGCGTCACTCCAATCCAATAAAAATCGTCCCTCTTCTTTTAGTGTTTCTAGCAGAAGTTGAACTGCCAGTTCAGGGTTTACTTTCGGCAATGGTCTATTTCCCAATACAATCGCGCCAATCCGAATTTCAGCATGGGCTTGAAGCCCTCCTTTCTTTCGGTCCCATTCCAACACCTCTTTGGTTTTGAGCATAGGAGCCAAATCTTTGGGATTCAAAGGTGCTGCCATCCATATTTTGCCCATCCCATCACGAGCATCCAAGTGGGCTACGGCCAACCAGGATTCATGCGCCAAATCATCCTTATGACCGAGTTGCGCGATTTTGCCGTTTGCGAGTTGAAACTGGGCATTGTTTCCTGGTCTAGCAGCAGCAATTCGCTCCGGATAGGCATAAGCGAGCAAAAGCCCTGTAGCCCAAGGATCGACCGGAGAATTTTCAGGAACCACAGAAAATAGCTTCCGGTATTGGCCTGCTACCTGATCAATCTTTTTGTAGGCAAAAGCCCCATTTACCTGTCCTCGAAAGCGTCTCAAACCTTCTATTCGCAAGTTGAGGTCTACGCCAGCTTGGGATGCAAGAGGATCCTTTTCCTCAAGAATGGCGGCAATATCGGTTGCTAAAGGAAGGAGATTTGCCTTTTTTGCATACAAAAGCATGTGTGCGATACGGGGATGGGCAGTTACCTGGTGCAACTCTTTTCCATGAGCGGTCAGGTTGCCTTGGTCCAGTCCTTCAATAGCTTCCAGTACTTTTTCCGCAGATACCAAAGCATGAACTGGGGGAGGATTGAGCCAAGTCATGCTGCGGATATCTTTTTTACCCCAAACCAGCATGTCCAGCACCAAGGGAGTGAGGTCAGCATCTAGGAGTTCAGGTACCCGAAAATCAGCCAACTGGGCTTGCGTACCCTTGCTCCACAATCGGTAGGAGTGTCCTGCAGCTAGCCTTCCAGCTCTTCCGCTTCGTTGATCCGCGGAATCCTTGCTGATGCGGTGAAGCTCCAGTTTGGATAACCCTGAGCGTGCATCAAAGCGGTTGGACTTCACAAAGCCCGTATCCACCACCACTGTCACGCCCTCTATGGTGAGGGAGGTTTCTGCGATGTCTGTAGCAAGTACAATTTTTCGCTTTCCACTGGGATGGGGGAGAATGGCCCGCTGCTGCTCGGAGAAGTTAAGTTGTCCAAACAAAGGAACGATAAGGTCGGCTGGTAGGGCTCTTTTTAGAACTTCTTCAGCCTTCCGGATATCACCTTGACCTGGTAGAAACACCAAGAAATCTCCCTTATGCTGCTTGGTCAAGGGGATGATTTGTCGTGCTGCATCCTCTCCAATGGCATATTCATCTACCTCCTGAAGGTAATTTACTTCTACAGGATACTGTCTTCCTTTACTTTGAATCACGGGTGCCTGAAGCAGTTTGGAGAGTTGCTCAGAGTCAATCGTGGCAGACATCAATACGATTCGAAGTTCTTCCCGCAGCACCTGCTGCACCTCCCTGCAAAGTGCTAATCCAACATCTGAGAATAGATTCCGTTCATGGAATTCATCAAAAATGACCATGCCAACCTCTTCGAGTGCATTGTCTTGATGAAGCATTCGGGTAAGAATGCCCTCGGTAATTACTTCCAGCCTTGTAGATGTACTGATACAAGTATCAAAGCGAATGCGGTAGCCCACCGTCTGCCCCAATTCCTCACCGAGTAGGTTGGCCATTCGCTGCGCAATACTTTTGGTCGCCAAGCGGCGAGGTTCCAAAAGCAAGATTTTTTTGCCTGCAAGCCAGGGTTCATCCAATAATGCCAAAGGCAAAAGCGTACTTTTTCCTGCGCCAGGAGGAGCCTGTATAATTAAGGTCGGAGTAACAGAGAGGCTTTTTTTGACTGCAGGGATAATTTCCGCTACAGGCAAATCGATGGAACTAGGATCAAAATCAGGCATGTACCACAAAAATACAATCCAGAACCTGGATTCTAGAATTTAATGCTGCAAAAAAAGCCCACAGGAAAACATCCCATGGGCTCTGTTTAGAAAATGAAGCGAATTAAGCGCCGATTTTGGCGGCAGCTTTTCCATATTCCCATCGAATCTCGAAGGAATCTCCTTTTACTTCGTAAACCAATCTTTCCTCTAGGGTGGAGCTTTGCTGAGAAGCTACGTTCACACGAAGTACATCTTGTTTTTCATCGTAGGTGTAAGAGCCCCACTGCTTGGCTACTTTGTTGAAAACAAAGGTGGAAGTAGATTCTCCAGGAATCACGAAGAAACTGTAAGTGCCAGCTGCCAACTTTTGACCTTCCACAGTGATGTCCTTGGAAGTAGTAAAGGTAGTCGCATCATTTGCTCCAGCTCTCCAGATTTTTCCAAAAGGAACCAAATCACCCCAAATGGTACGTCCCTTTACGGCAGGAGAGGAGTAGTTGATGGTGATTTTTGCACCTGCGACCTCGCCTTCTGCAGTTTTTGCAGGGCTAGGCTTGTCTTGTGCTGTTGCTGCCAAAGCAAAGAAAATGCTGAGGGAAAAGGCAAGAATTAGTTTTTGAATTTTCATGAGGTTATGATTTTAGTAAAATAATAAATTGGTTCTTGTTAAAAACAGATGTCGAAATAACCTTTAAAAGCTTCGAATAGTTTGGATTTTTAAAGGGTAAAACCCTTAAAAATCCTTAAATAGTTACCCAAGCTTGCTTTTTGTTGCTTTCTACGATTCGCTCTCCAATCAGCAACTCACGCCAGCCATCTGCAAAGGTCGGGAAGGTAGGTTGCTCAGGTTGCTTTCCTGCAGCTACTGCTGCGTAAACTTCCTTGAAGAGCTGCTTGGACGTATCTGGAAAACCTTCGTTGTGGCCACCAGGAAAGCTCACCAAGGAACTTACTTCTCGATGCACCAAGGAAGGATCTTTCATTAGCTGTTCGTTGGCTTTTTCACGTTTGCCAATCCACAATTCGTTTGGACGCTCTGAATTGAATTCAAATGCAGAAACTGAACCAGCGATCTCAATATTGAGACGGTTTTTGCGACCAGCATTCACCTGTGATACCGTGATGGAGCCCTTGGAACCGTTGTCAAAACGAAGCAGAACCGTAGCATGATCTTCGGTGTTGATTGGCACTTCTTGGTAATCTTCAGGTGTCAACATTTTACCTGAATAGGTTTCGATCGCTTTGAGCGGCTTCAATCTGGTTTTATGGACGGTGGAGAAATCAGCCATTACTGCGGTGATTTTTAGACCAGTCACGTACTCTGTGATATCCAATAAGTGTGAACCAATGTCAGCAATGGCACGGGAATCTCCAGATTTATCTGGTTCCAATCTCCAGTTGTAATCGGTTTGTAGGAACAGCCAATCTTGCAGGTAGGAACCCATGATGGAGTACACTTCTCCCAATTCCCCTTTTTCACGCATGACCTTCATCTGTCTGACCATCGGGTAGTAGCGTAGATTGAAGTGGACTGCATTTACCAACCCAGTCGTCTTGGCAATTTTTACCAAGTCCTCAGCTTCTTGTAGGCTGATTGCCAGAGGCTTCTCACAAACTACATGTTTCTCAGCTTCCAAAACCGCCTTTGCTTGGCTGTAATGCAGGAAGTTAGGAGTACAAATGTGAACAACATCGATGTCATCTTGCTTGAGCATATCCGCAAATACATAGGCACGAGGAATGCCCAGTTGCTTTGCTTTTTCATCTGCGAGCTCTTGGTTGACTTCTACCAAGGCGACTACTTCTACATTCGGAATTCTTCTCAATGCTTCTAGGTGTGCTGGACCAATAAATCCGGTTCCGACTATGGCTGCTTTGATGGTTTGAGACATTTTTTTCAGGTTAGGGTAAAAAAGATGAACCGAAGTTAAAAAAAATCTCAGCCCAACAAAATGACATTTTTTTAGAGCCAATAATTAATTGAATACCCGATCCAAAATAGTGGGGGATTAGTTTTCAAAATTAAAATGATTTACAACTCAGCCTCTCTTATTTCCGCTCACAAAAAGCTATGGTTTTTTAGTTTCTTTTTTTGTAGTTTAAAAGCCTAAAATCAAACCAGATATGGCAAATTTTACTCTAAAGGTCAATGGAACCACACACCAAGTGGAAGTCGAAGACGACACCCCATTGCTTTGGGTCTTACGAGATCATTTAAACCTTGTTGGAACTAAGTTTTCTTGCGGCATTGCCCAATGTGGGGCTTGCACGGTTCATGTCAATGGAAATGCCACTTTTTCCTGTGTAACTCCTGTTTCCAGTATTGGAAATTCTGAAGTAACCACCATTGAAGGACTTTCCAAAGAAGGAGATCATCCAGTCCAAAAAGCATGGGATGAGGTCGATGTGGCCCAATGTGGCTATTGCCAATCCGGACAAATCATGACTGCAGCTGCTTTTTTGGAGCAAAATCCTTCTCCAACACTCGAAGAAATTGACAATGCGATGAATCGAAATATCTGTCGCTGTGGAACCTATCATAAAATCCGTGAGGCCGTTGCGCTTGCCGCTAAAACCAAATGACCATGAAAACACAAACAGGAACAAGTAGACGGGATTTCTTGAAAATCGCAGGAACTACTGCAGGTGGATTGGTGATTGGTTTCAACTGGTTTAGCTGCGACTCTCCAAAAATGGAGGTACTTAGCATCGAGCAAGTATTGGCCCAAGCGAAGCCATTCAACAGCTTTTTATCCATCTCCCCAACAGGTGATGTAGTGATCTTTTCGCCCAACCCAGAGCTAGGTCAAAACATCAAAACCTCCTTCCCAATGGTTGTCGCTGAAGAATTAGAGGCGGATTGGGCAAAAGTGAGGGTAGCTCAAGCCAATCTAGATCCAGAGAAATATGAACGCCAACTTACCGGCGGATCCGGAGCGATGCCACATAGCTGGGAGCGCTTGCGAAAAGCAGGAGCTACTGCCAAATTCGTCTTGGTTGCTGCTGCTGCCCAAACTTGGAAAGTACCTGCATCGGAATTGACTGTTTCCAAAGGCATGATTTCGCATGAAGGTTCTGGAAAGAAGGGACATTTTGGAGAATTTGTGGCTGTAGCAGCCACGCTTACCGCTCCTGAAGAAGTCACGCTTAAGGACAAAAAAGACTTTACCATCATTGGTACACCTGTTAAAAATGTGGATGCCAATGATATTTATACAGGTAAACCCATGTATGGGCTTGATTTCCAGCGTGAAGGAATGCAATATGCCATGGTCCAACGCGCTCCTTTTGGCATGAAACTAGTTTCGGTAGACGATAGCGCAGCAAGAGCAGTAGCTGGAGTCACGAACGTGGTCACTTTTGGTTCAAGTGTAGCTGTGGTAGGAACCAGCACTTGGCCCTTACTCAAGGCCAAAAAATTATTGAAAATTAACTACGAACCCGATGGGGCAGTGGAAAGTACGGCTGATCATGACCGTCTATTCACGGAATTGCTTGCATCAGGCAAAGCAGAGGTTAAACGAAAGGATGGAAATGTAGCAGCTGCATTTAAAGCTGCTGCCAAGGTAGTCACTGCAGAGTACCAGTGTCCTTTCCTAGCACATTCTCCGATGGAACCGGAAAACTTCTTTGCACATGTGCAAGGAGACAAGGTAGAACTAGTCGGTCCAACTCAAACTCCTGACCGAGCTCGCCAAGAAACTGCTGCACTCCTTGGTATTCCTCCAGAAAATGTATCTGTAGCAATAACTCGCTTGGGAGGAGGATTTGGTAGAAGACTTCGCGCGGATTATGTAGTCGAAGCTGTAGAAGTATCCAGAGCCATCAAAGCACCAGTGAAAGTAACTTGGAGTCGAGAAGATGAATTGACAGGTGGAGCGTATCGACCTGCTGTTCGTTACCGGTTTGAAGCTGCTTTGGATACCAATGGAACGATGACCGGTTACAAGCTTAAAGGTGTAGGCATGAATGCCGGCAACACTACTCGTGAGGGTAACTTTCCTTCTGGAGCAGTAGACCACTTACTAATTGAATCTGTGGAGCATGCGTCAACCATCACCACCAATGCCTGGAGAGCACCTATCACCAACTTCCTAGCTTACGCTGAGCAAAGTTTCTTAGACGAAGTAGCCTTAGCAGCAGGAAAGGACCCTGTTGATTTCCGAATGGAATTGCTCAATCGTGCCAAGACCAACCCAGTAGGGGAGTTGGGTTACGATGTAGATCGAATGATTGGGGTGGTCAAAATGGCCAAAGAAAAATCAAATTGGGGCAAGAATCCAACTATAAAACAAGGGTTTAGCGTCTATTTCTCACACAAGTCCTATGTGGCACAAGTGGCAGATATCGACATCCAAGGTGGTGCACCTACTTTGAAGAAAATTACAGCCGTGACAGACTGTGGTTTGGTAGTCAATCCTACAGGAGCCAATCACCAAGTTCGTGGCGGAATTGTAGACGGCATGGGACATGCGATGTACACCAACTTGACCTTTGAGGCAGGAGTTCCTAAGCAACGAAATTTTGACACGTACCGTCTGATTCGTTTGAAGGAAGTTCCTGAAATCGATACACACTTTGTTGATTCTGGATTTGATCCTACCGGTTTGGGTGAACCAGCGCTTCCACCTACAGGTGGTGCGATTGCCAATGCAATTTTTGCCGCAACAGGTAGAAGACTCAGAAGTCAGCCTTTTATTGAGCAAAAGGAATTTTCAGATCTCCAATTGCAAATCAAGAGAGGTTAAGCAAAATCAAAAAGGCCCCGTAAGTACGGGGCCTTTTTTGGTTTTATGATTACTTGATTAGTCCCTAGTAACCAAGAGGAAATGGTTTGAAGTTCAATTAAGAGAGCTGTGGACCGTTGACTGTGGTCTGTCAACGATTAAGCAATCTTCACCGCTTCTTCTCTTAGCGTATTTGATTCATCCGATTTGCAGGAAGCGATGAATTCCGAAGCCGCTTGGGTTTTGGGAGTTCCTTTTGCCAAAAGTGCCGAAAGCGCAACCAAAACAGCTATTCGAGTTCCCACTTTCTTGGAAGCAGTGGCAAATAGGGGTTCCAACTCCTCGTAACTTACGCCTTCTGCTTGCTTGCGGATGTCATTGAGGGCATCTTCCAACTTGTCTCCTGAAAGGTTAGTCAGCTTTTTACCGATGTATTGAATCTCGTTCAAGGCCGATTTCACTTCTTGAGGTGCGGGAGCAACTGGCTTCGCTGGAGATGCCTGCTTATTTGTGGGAGCTGCATTTTGCTTCGCCCAGTTATCCTTGAGTCCAACAGTTTTGTTGAAGACCAATTGTCCTGCTTTAGAATCTGGATCCAGGGTAAAATAGCCTAGACGCTGGAATTGGTAGCTTTCGTTAGGATTTGCCTGACCCAAATGAGGTTCCAAAAAGGCTGTTTTGATTACCTTCAAGGAATTCGGATTGATAAAGTCCATGTAACTCTTGGATTCATGGGTATCCGGAGACTCATCCAAAAATAAGCGATCGTATTCGCGAACTTCAGCAGAGATGGCATGTGCGACAGAAACCCAATGAATCGTTGATTTCACTTTTCGCTGGCTGGCATCTGTTCCTGAACCAGATCTCGAATTAGGATCGTAACTGCAATGAATTTCCAAGAGATTCCCTGCTGCATCCTTAATTACGGACTCAGCCTTGATGATATAGGCGCTTTTCAAGCGAACCTCTTGACCAATGGTAAGACGGAAAAAGTTGGAATCGGCTTCTTCTTTGAAATCCTCTCGTTCGATGTATAATTCTCTTGAGAAAGGCACTTCGTGCGTTCCTGTATCTGCCTTTTCAGGATTGTTTTCCAAATGCAAGATTTCCGTTTGGCCCTCTGGATAGTTTTGAAGTACCACCTTAATGGGATTCAAAACTGCCATCACCCGGGTGGCAGATTGGTTGAGGTCTTCACGAAGGCAAAATTCAAGCAAGGAAACATCCGTGACATTGTCACGTTTGGAAATACCTGCAACATCACTGAATTTGCGGATAGAAGTAGGAGTGTAACCTCTTCTTCTCAATCCCGAAATAGTTGGCATGCGTGGATCATCCCATCCACTCACAACATTCTTTTGTACCAATTCAAGCAGCTTTCGCTTACTCATTACGGTAAAGCTTAGGTTACGACGTGCAAACTCTCGCTGCTTGGGACGAAGTTTCTTGGGATCGATGATTTGATCCAAGTACCAATCGTACAATTCCCGGTGGGCTTTAAATTCTAGGGTACAGAAGGAATGGGACACCTGCTCGAGGTAATCTGACTCTCCATGTGCCCAGTCATACATGGGGTAAATGCACCAGCTATCTCCCGTACGGTGATGGTGTGCATGGATAATGCGATACAAAATCGGATCACGCATGTGCATGTTTGGAGATGCCATATCAATCTTGGCGCGTAGGAGGTAGGTGCCAGGTGCAAATTCTCCCTTTTTCATGCGCTCAAATAGGTCCAAATTCTCCGCTACTGGACGATCTCTATAAGGACTATTTGTTCCAGGGCTGGTAGGCGTACCTTTTTGCTCAGCAATCTGCTCAGAACTCTGCTGATCTACGTATGCTTTTCCTTGATGGATAAGTTGAACTGCCCAATCATGCAACTGCTGGAAGTAGTCGGAGGAGTAGCATTCGTTGGCCCATTTGAATCCCAACCAAGCAATATCCCGTTTGATGGCATCCACATATTCTTGTTCTTCCTTGGCGGGATTGGTGTCGTCAAAGCGAAGGTTGACCGGAGCACCGTATTTCTCTCCTAAACCAAAATTCAAGCAAATTGAAGCGGCATGGCCGATATGCAAGTAGCCGTTTGGCTCTGGTGGAAAGCGAAAACACAATTTTTCCTTGGGAAACCCAGCAGTCAGGTCTTCCTCAACGATATGCTCAATAAAATTTAGGGATTCGGTAGCTTCTTTCATTCTCCTATAGTTGGACTCAAAAATACGGCAAATGCTAGGAATTACAACGGGGAAAGGCTTCGATCTGCTTCTAAAAGCAAATTGGGTAGGCTAAATTTCATCCCCATCTCGGGTAGGCCAATATTCACCCTGTAGGCGAAGGATCCTTTTTCCTTCATCCCAGGTGACTTGAAGATCCATTTCTCCTCTTTCTTGCTGAAGGATATCCCTGCATGCGTTGAAGTAGATCAGGTCAAAAGCAACGGTGAGTGAGCCTGAGATTGGGGATGTAAACTGTGTTTCGGAGGCCTGGGAAACGTTTTCAACAACGGCTCCCCCTTTTTTGTAGTAGTAACTGAGAAAAATCCCCAATTCAATTTGCTTTAGCTGTATGACGACTTCAATTCCTTCTGGAAGGGTAGTACAATTGGGTAGTTCAAAGCTCCAGGATTCTTGCATGCGTGAAAATTAGTTCTTGCTGCAAGATGTCTCCTTTCTTTAAACAAAAAAAGAATCAAAAAGAGTAGTTTAGTCCCATGAACTATCCCGAGTACCTTGACTACAATGCCACTACTCCCTGCGATGAAGAAGTCATCGCAGCGATGATTCCTTATTTGGGTACGCATTTTGGCAATGCTTCCAGCAAAAACCATCCCTACGGCTGGATGGCTGAGCAGGCAGTGGAAGAAGCAAGAGCTTCTTTGGCTGGGTTGATCGGAGCCCAACCCAAGGAGATTATTTTTACCTCTGGAGCGACAGAATCGCTTAATCTGGCCATAAAAGGGGTTTTTGAACGCTATCAAGGGCAAAAGCAACATTACATCACCTGCCAAACCGAGCACAAAGCAGTGTTGGATACCTTCGCGCAACTGGAGCAGGCAGGAGCGGAAGTGACTTACCTGCCTGTAAATTCAGTTGGAGAAATCGATTTGAATGAATTGGAGTCTCAGGTGCGGGATCATACCAAGATGATCTGTTTGATGTGGGCCAACAACGAAACGGGCTTGATTCATCCCATTGCCGAAATTGCACAACTAGCAGAAAAGCATCAGCTTATTTTTTTAACGGATGCGGTACAAGCGGTAGGAAAAATACCTGTTCATACCCAGGGAATTCACCTCATGGCTTTTTCTGCACACAAACTATACGGTCCCAAGGGAGTGGGCGCCTTATATATCCGCCACAATCACCCGCTTCCCAAGCCAATGGCTCAAATGCATGGGGGAGGGCATGAAAAAGGATTTCGGAGTGGCACCTTAAATGTACCTGCCATAGTGGGTTTCGGCAAAGCGGCAAGGCTACGCATGCAAACTATGGAGTCGGAATCCCTACGCATAGGAATCCTCCGAGATATCCTAGAATCTCAGCTCTTGTCCCTTCCGGGTGTTCGGAGAAATGGAAGTTTGGACAATCGTCTTTCCCATGTAAGCAACCTGGCTTTTGATGGAGTAGAGGGGGAGGAACTCTTGCAGCGGGTCAATCTGAAAGTAGCTGTCAGTTCGGGCTCCGCCTGCAGCTCCATCTCGCCCAAGCCCAGCCATGTGCTTCAAGCCATGGGACTTTCTGCTGACTTGGGTAGAGCTTCCATTCGCTTTAGTTTGGGGAAAAATACAAGTACTGAAAGCATCGATCATGCTATCTCTTGGGTAAAATTGGTGATTGAGCAGTTACGACAAACCTGATAAAAATCACCTTATCTTTTCTTTACCCAAAGGAAGAACTGTGGAACATCGGGTGTAACTTGAAGCATGGATCCCAAAAAACCAGATTTAGTCGAAGAACCAGATGCTTCCTACGGCAAGTATTCCTATGCGGATTACTTGACCTGGCAGTTTGAAGAAGTGGTGGAGCTGATTAACGGCAAGATTTTCAAAAAAGCTGCGGCAGCACCTAAACGATTACATCAACGAGTTTCTGTAAAACTTGCAGCCAAACTCTATCAATTTTTGGAAGGAAAACGCTGTGAGGTATATGCTGCACCTTTTGATGTCCGGTTCCCCAAAGATTCCAAGGAAGATCATCAAATTTTCAATGTGGTCCAGCCAGACCTTTGTGTGATCTGCAATCCCGAAAAATTAGACGAAAGAGGCTGTCTAGGCGCTCCAGATTTGATTGTGGAAATTCTTTCACATGGAAATACCAAAACCGAACTGAAGTTTAAATATCAGCTCTATGAATCGCATGGAGTAGTTGAATACTGGGTAATCCATCCAGATTATCAAAACATCATCCAATATACCCTAGTAAATGACCAGTACATTCCTTCCAAATTAATGACCTCGGGCCATGTGCTCCATTCCAAGGTACTAGAAGGGTTTAGTTTGGATTTGGAAGATTTTTTTGCGGATATCGACTAAGGAATTGGCTGACGTCCTCCTCTGTATCCAAATCCACCGCTCCAAGCGGGAAATCAAGCGCATGGACCTCTACCTGGTGCTTAAAAATTACTTTCTTGGCCCCTTCAGATCCGGTCAATTGCAATAACTCCTCAAAATACCGCTCCTCGAAAAGTGCGGGCACTCCCAAAGTATTGGAATAAGCAGCCGCCACGATTCCTTTGCCGGATGTCTCCTTTGCAGTAATCAATTGATCTAAGAGGGAAGCATCCACAAAAGGCTGGTCACATAACATCAGCAGCACTTGATTGATTTCTTCCTTTTCCATCAAAAAACGAAGTCCT
>CAMCBC010000024.1 GCA_945872775.1 Spirosoma fluviale
GTCTACTTCGGCATAGGCCTCGTCCCGACGGGTATCTGTTTGAAAGTTGAGGCTAGCGCCAAAAGCTGCCGCTCCGTTAGTAGAAGTACCTACCCCCCGCTGAATCTGTATATTTTCTACAGAGGAGGCAAAGTCCGGCATGTTGACCCAAAAGACGCCATGCGCCTCTGCATCGTTGAGTGGAATGCCGTTGATGGTGGCATTGATGCGGGTTTGATCGGTGCCTCGGATACGGATGCCAGTGTAGCCCACCCCCGCACCAGCATCGGAATGGCTAACCACGGAAGGGGAAAAATTGAGGAGGATGGGAATATCTTGCCCCAAATTCCGCTTGGCGATCTCCGACTTATCCACAGTCGAAAAGGTGCTGGGCGTCGACTCCGAGGCACGTGTTGCGGACACAATAAACTCCTCACTTAGAAAATCCTTTGACTCCAGTCCCAGCTCCAAGGAGGCTGCCAAAGGAAGTTCAACTGACTTGCGGAGGGTTTCGTAGCCCACATAAGAAATCCGGATTTCTTGATTTCCATTCGGCAGCCGTTGAAGGGTGAAATTTCCCTCACTATCCGTGACGGCGCCTTTCCCTAAGGCTTCAATCCAAACGGATGCGCCAACCAAAGGTGCGGCCGTTTTGGCATCGTAAACTCGACCACTCAGGCTAGCTTGCGCCCAAGCGTGTAGACTGAGGAGTACAAACAGTCCTACAAAAACTAACTTTTTCATAATTTTTCCCCTTGCGGGTTTTGAGTGAAACATGAGAAAACCTAAGGGAGGTTTTCCGTGATTGTTTACCCTTTGGACGAAGCCTACGACAGATTCCTACCCAGGAAGGGGATTGCTTCCTCTGCAAGAATGAATTGTTTGACTCCGTGTTCTCAATTCCCTTCGCCGGCATTACCCGGATCAGGTGGTATGGGTATGATCTCAGCCCGTTGTATTAAAAGGCACCCCTATGATCTGGTACAAAGGTAATCGCTAAAAGTTTTTTTCCAAAAGTCAGTTCTTCCCGGCTTTTTTTTAACTTCAAGCATCCACCACCACCATTTACGCAATGCGACTATACAAATTGATTTCAGGAACACTTTTGGAACAAAACGGAACCTATTATTTAGGGCCTGAACTCGATTGGGATCAGTTGCTCGGCAGAGAGCAGCTCCCCAAGTTACTGGCAGCAGAAGCGCAAAACTGGGAAACTATCTCCCATGAAAAAGCGGAAGAACTCATCCAAGAAGGACTACTTCCTCCTATGGGAAATCAAGAAATCTGGGCTGCAGGGGTCACTTATTACCGAAGCAGAACAGCTCGAATCGAAGAGTCTAGCGATTCAGGCGGAGGTACTTTTTACGACAAGGTCTATGTGGCGGAGCGCCCTGAACTCTTTTTTAAAGCCACAGCGAGCCGCGTGGCACCTCCAGGTGGAAAGGTCAATATTCGGAAAGACTCAAATTGGAATGTCCCTGAACCAGAATTGACCCTGCTGATATCGCCTTCTGGCAAGGTGCAGGGATTTACCATTGGCAACGACATGAGCAGCCGAAGTATTGAGGGAGAAAATCCCCTCTACCTCCCCCAGGCTAAAGTTTATTTAGGAAGCGCCTCCATTGGTCCCTGTCTACTTATCCAAGAAGAAATCTTGCCTGATACCACAACCATCTCACTTGAGATCCACCGCAACCAAATCAGCGTGGCATCAGGAGAAACAACCCTAGCACAACTCAAGCGCCGCCCTGAAGAGCTTGCCCAATGGCTCTACCGATCCAACTCTTTTCCTATAGGCTGTTTAATGATGACCGGCACGGGAATTGTTCCGGATGATTTTACATTGGAAGTTGGAGACCAGGTATTTATTACCATTTCCGGTATTGGTACACTATACAATGTGGTAGGCAGCATTTAACTTATTGCGTGGTGAAAAATCCAAGTTTACTTATTTATTAAGGAGTAAAAAAAGAAATAATTATGCGATAACAATTGGGTTTGGGTGCAGGATTAGCATTTTTTTGATCCCGTTTTTTTGATCCCAAATGCATTATAATAGCTCCATTTGGAGCATTCCCTTGCCATTGGTAAAATTAACTACACTCTCCCGTAAAAAAGGTGTAGTTTTGTAACTTATTGATAGCTATGAAAATTTTTGCTTCTGTTTTTTCTCTTGCATGTCTCTTCGTCAGCCTGCAACTCTTTGCACAAACTAGCCCTAAGCCCAGCGCTTTTGCATTCAAACTGAAAACACCCATTACGCTCGATGGTGTACTAGATGAGGAAATCTGGAAAGATACCAAGGGCTGGAACGGGGAATTCATGCAATTTTTCCCCTCAGACACATCCCTAAGTGTGGTCCCTACTCGAGTAAAAGTGGCCTACGATGATACCAACATTTACTTGGCGGCCATCATGGAAAATAGAGGTCCGCGAAAATATGTGTCTACTTCCTTGAGAAGAGATTATCGAGGTGAACAAAACGATGGGGTCAGCTTCGTTTTCGACACGTTCAACGACGGAACCAATGCCTACCAGTTTGGTATAAACCCTTATGGGGTGCAGCGCGAGGCGCTGGTCTCCAATGGTGGTACCCGCCCTGATGACCTTAACCTAGCTTGGGATAATAAGTGGTATTCCGAAGCAAAAATGATGGACAACCACTGGCAGGTTGAAGTAATTATCCCGCTTTCTACCTTACGATTTAGAGAAGGAGCTCAAAATTGGAGCGTCAATTTCTTCCGGGTCGATAGCGACGCTGGTGAGCGCTCTACTTGGGCCCCTATCCCCAGAACTCTCCCCATCTTTTCTACTGCTTTTCTTCGAAAAATGAATTTCGAGGAGCCATTACAGAAAAAAGGGGCCAATGTCTCCCTCATTCCCTACGTAGCAGGACGAACATCTAGAAACTTCCTTGAAAACAGCCGCGAGCCGCTAAGTCCCGCTATAGGCGGAGATGCCAAAATAGGAATTGGGTCGGCCATGAATTTGGATCTAACCTTCAACCCGGATTTTTCGCAGGTGGAAGTAGATCAACAGGTGACCAACCTGGATCGATTTGAAATCTTTTTCCCTGAACGAAGACAGTTTTTCCTTGAAAATGGAGACCTCTTTGACAGCTTTGGACAGCCTCGTTCACGCCCCTTCTTTTCGAGACGAATCGGTGTAGATATTGACTCCGCTACCGGCCAAAATGTGCAAAGCAAAATCATCTATGGGGCTCGATTGAGCGGAAAGCTTAACGAAAACTGGAGAATCGGCGCCATGAATATGCAAACGGCAACCGAAGAAGAAGCGGGTATCGTAGGCAAAAATTTCACCGTTTTCGCGCTTCAACGAAGGGTGTTTGAACGCTCCAACATTGGTTTGATTTATGTCAATAAAGAGTCCTTAGCCTTAGGCGATAATCAACAATTATTTGATCCTAACGCCTACAATCGCCTATTGGGAGTAGACTACAACCTCAACTCTGCCGACGGTAAATGGTCGGGTAAAGTATTTTACCACCGCACCTTTGAATCGGTAGAAGTTGAAAAGCCTTACTCTTTCAATGCCTACTTGCTCTATACCGGCTTGCATTGGAACTATACCTTTAGCGTACAAGATGTAGGAAAGTCTTTCAATCCCGAAGTGGGCTATGTCCCAAGAGCTGATTTCAAACGCATCAACCCAGACGTGACCTACCTCTTTTATCCCAAATCCAAGTTGATTAACCGACATGGTCCAAAATTAGAATTTGAAGGCTACTGGAACGAAACCTTAGGCACCACGGATCGAGACATTAATCTGGGGTATATTTTTAAGTTCAACTCCATTGCTGAGTTAGAGATTACCCAGAAAAATCGTTACGTCTACTTGTTCAGTAACTTTGACCCTACACGTTCCAAGGGAACGCCATTGGCCGCAGGAACGGATTATTCTTTCCGCAATTACCTTGTTGAATTCAAAAGCAATCCCCGCAAAAAAGTGAATTTGGTATTGACAGGGGAGTTTGGAGAATACTTTACTGGCAATATACAGCGCGTCACCACGCAGACAGGTTTACGTCTAGGCTACCTCGCCAATATCTCCATGAACTTCAACTATGCAAGGATCCGCCTGCCTCAACCACAGCGCGATGCAGATTTGATTCTAGTGGGCCCACGAATTGATTTGACGCTAACGAAAGATTTGTTCTGGACTACCTTTGTGCAGTACAACAGTCAGATTGACAACATGAACATCAATACGCGTATCCAATGGCGCTATGCTCCTGTATCTGACTTCTTCTTGGTGTACACGGACAACTACTTCCCAGGCGATTTTATGCCCAAGCAGCGCTCACTAGTGTTTAAGTTGAACTACTGGTTGAATTTGTAATCAGATTCCTAAGCCCAATAGTTCCTTGGTTCAATAGGTCTGAATTGAATCAACAAGTACTCCATCCACATAGTTTGCTTCGCTACGAATACATCCTGATTCGTCGTAGGTAAGCACTGTACCGTTGATTTTCCCATCGGTATAAGGAGTCACGGAAGAAACCCAGCCTGCAGGATTTGGTGGGTTTACCTGGGAAAAGTCACAAATAGAAGGACGAGAAGGGGGCAGATTCAGTACCATACAAACACTGAGTGGGTGGAAAAAAGTGAGCCATTCTCCTTCTTTATCACCCTCCAAATAGTATCCCGTTTCCTTGAGCCTTCCATCAAAGAAAAAATACTCCCAGATTCCTATAGGTTTTTTCTGCCTCAACCTGCCTTTTGCATAGACTCTGTCAAATTGGTCTTTCCAAGTCAATTCAGATTTCCCATTTTGAAAATCAAAGAGCAATTGATGGTCCTTTTTGGACAGGTTTGCCCACTTTTTAGTTGGAGAACAATAGTCAGTTTGGTAATAAGGGAAATCCAACCTTGTATTGGCAAAAATAATGTAAGAAGGACCGGGATAAAAATAGCGCACACAATCCCAATCGTAGCCATACTCAATATCCACGGTTTCCGATTGGGGATTGCCGCTAATCAATTCATCTATGAAAAAGGTGGCCACATAGCGGTATCCTAAATCGGAAAAATACTCCGTTCGCTTCGAAACAAGGTGCCCTTTAAAAACCAACTCTGCATTGAACAACTGCCGAACGCTTAAGAAATCTTCCTCTAGATCACAAACACATTCCGAAGCCCTTCCGAAAAAGGGATTGAAAAAGAAAATGAAGAAAAGAAAGATACCGGTTTTCATCTGCTTGCGGCTACGCGTGCTTTTTTGCCTGTGATCAAAATCTAAACTTAATACTATCTAATTTTCCTGAAAAGCCCATTTCTGATTACCAAACTAATAGTAAAGAAGGTGAATTTTTCTTCTCTCAAAAAATTACCAAATTTTTAGGAACAAGGAAAACACTTTCCTTCCACAGTCTGTTAGCCCAGCATGAAGTACAACAGGATCGTGGTGTGGTTTCGCAATGACCTTCGTCTCTCAGACAACGAGACGCTGACAAGGGCAATACAGCAGGGGGGAGAAATTATTCCTGTGTACTGTCTTGACCCTAGGCATTTTGCAAATACCAAATTAGGGCTCCCAAAAATTGGGGCTTTTCGAGCCCAGTTTTTGATAGAAGCACTAGAAGATCTTCGCAACTCATTCATTCAGATTGGTGCCAATTTGGTAATCCTTCAGGGCAAACCAGAGGAAGTCTTGGTGAATTTTGCCAAACAGGTCCAGGCTTCCGCCATCTTTTTTTCCAAAGAAGTAACTTCAGAGGAGCGTCAAGTAGATAAAGGCCTAGAGGAAGCCGCGTTTTCAAAGCGAATCGCTTGCGAAAGCTTCTGGCAAAGTACCCTCTACCACAAGGATGACCTGACTTTTCCAATCAAACAAACGCCTGAAGTATTTACACAATTCCGCAAAGAGGTGGAAAAGCAAAGTAAAATCCGTGCTACTTTTCCTACACCTACTGCTATAAACTACCCTGGAGAAGCGCTTATCCCAAAGGCGGGACCGCTCCCCCAGCTTACCGATAATGGACTGGAGAAGCCCAAGCGAGAGGAACACTCGTGGTTGAAGATACGTGGAGGTGAGTCTTCCGCGCTTGGGCAACTTCAATCCTATTTTTGGGAAAAAGACCTACTCAAGAAGTATAAGGAAACGCGCAATGGTTTGATTGGCATGGACTACAGCTCCAAGCTATCTCCTTGGCTGGCCTTGGGCTGCATTTCACCACGCACCATCTACACAGAAGTGAAGCAGTACGAGAAAGAACGCGTCAAAAACGACAGTACCTATTGGCTGATTTTTGAATTGATCTGGAGGGATTATTTTCGATTTATCGCCAAAAAACACAGCACCAAATTATTTCAAGTAAGCGGCATCCGAAATCAAGTGGACTCCTGGCGAAGGGATAAGGCGCAATTTAAGCGCTGGGCAGAGGGGAAGACAGGAGTTCCATTTGTGGATGCCAACATGCGTGAACTGAATGCGACTGGATTCATTTCCAACCGAGGTCGCCAAATCGTGGCGAGTTTCTTAGTCAATGACCTGGGGATTGATTGGACTTGGGGAGCAAGTTATTTTGAAAGTATGCTAGTAGATTACGATGTCTGCTCCAACTGGGGTAACTGGATGTATGTAGGTGGAGTAGGCAACGATCCCAGAGAAAATCGCTACTTCAACATCCTGCGCCAGGCCAAAAATTACGATCGAAATGGAGACTTTGTCCGTCTTTGGATACCTGAGTTGCGCGCTATTCGTGGGTTTGAGATCCACCAGCCATGGGAGTTATCCACAGCCGAATTACACAACTTGAAGATCGACTTGGGTCAAAGTTATCCACATGCCATCGTGGAGATTCCTTCCCTCGAAAAAGCTTATTGAGGTATTTCAAAGAAAATGGCAGCATTGTACCTGCTGCCATTTCTCTTTCTCTGTTCCCTTTGACATTGGAATCGTTTTCCTGCCGTCAGGAAAACGATAGCCAATCCTAATAGACAAACTTCATTTTACTCAAATCTGGTGTTAATTGCTTCTTTCTTTTCAATTCTCGTTGATACAGGTACTCACCCAATTCCGCAAAGAAAGGCAATCCCACCTCATCCGTCTCGTATTGATCGTCGTTGAGAATCTGATCTTCATTGACATAGACAATCGCTGACACAAAAAACTCCACCCCGCTCTCAAAATCAACAAAATATCCTCCTTCAATCAGGTGCCCATAGGACCAGCCGGTCTTGTTGAAAAGCCGAAAACGGGGATCGATTTTTCCTTTTTCGGTTCCGAACTTGGTGAACTTGGAAAAGCTGTCGTAAAATTCAGTGGTATCGTAGGAAGGATATTCACTCTCTCGAGGAAGCATACTCATGTTTTGGAGCACAAAATTTCGGTGCTCATCATTCAAATTAAACCGCTCCATCCCAACAAAAGCCTCTGGAAAAATCGTTCGCTGCACGACCCCATGCAAGTCCGTAAGGGAAAACTTATTCTTGTACGAAAAGTCCATTCCCCCCTGAATCAAGCTATCATTTTTATAATAGGCCCGGCCCAACTTGGGGTTCCCTGGCACTACATAGGTGCTATCGGCCTCTCGGGCAGGAATTTCTAGAATCAGTCTTCCAGAGTTATCCACAAACCGAATCGGGTTAAACTGCCGATTTTCCTCTGGAGAAATGGGAAAACTCAAGCGCTGCATAATCACCGAATTCGGCAGCCCTTTTTCCTTTAATTTTCGATTGATGTAATCGGTACCCAGCAACTCGTAGAGTCTATTGTAGGCGTCATTATCGGAAACCAGAAGGATTTTTTTGATGTAATGACCGATACTTGGCAGCCCAGTTTGGGAGGTACTATCGCTCCATGCCGGCAACTGGGAAGGGCGTACTGAGTCGGTCAGCATGGTGGTTTCTAGGGTTAATCCAGGCACCTGCTGCTCCTCCAGCCACTCCAAAGCCAGCAGTGCAATAGGCAGCTTCACAGTGGAGGCGGGATAGAAGTAACGGGAATCATCCACATTGAAGGGGTACGTAGTAAACAGGGGATTACCGTGCTCATTGCGATCAATCTGTGTGTACAGGATTTGAACCTGGTACTTGGCGGTATCCACAAGCACCTTTTGCAAAGTCGGATAGTCTTCCAAGCCTTCCACAAAGGGCACTGTAGGCGCTGCATTACATGATCCTAGGAGAACACAAATGAGAAGTGAATACAACAGATTTTTCATAGTGACACAGCAAGAGAGGCTAGAAATTGGAGTAAGGCTCTTATTTCTTCCTTAGAATGACTGGCAGAAAGTACGATGCGATTGACTTTGGGACTACTGGAACTAGGATAGGAAAAAGAAGAAGTGATGTACCCCCGATCCAGCAATTTGTCCACCCAGGGGTCAGGCGAGTACACGAATACCGGAAAATCCGAAGTCCCTTGAATTTGGGAAATGGACCTGCTGTGTTGGTAAAAAAAGGAGATATTCTCTTTTAGCTTTCGTTGCTTCTCCTGCAGGAGTTCCTGTGCATCCAAAAAACTTTGAAGCATTGCGGGAGAGGGTGGGGAGGCTCCTGCAAAAATGGCTTGGGATTTAATCCCATAAATCAGGGCTTCTGAGCCCAACACGATCCCTCCTGGGGTGGACAGGCCCTTGCCCAAGGAACCGGAAACCACAAGCTGAATGCGTTCCTGCTTCCATTGGGAATAGGTGCCAAAAAGCCCGTTCCCCAGAACCCCAAACGCGTGACTGTCATCAATCAAAAGCGTCACCTCGTGTTTTTCAGCGATGGAAATCACCCAATCGTATGTGTGAATTTCTGCTTTAAGTGGATCTACCGCATTGCCCAGGATCAGGATCTTCTGCGAAGGCAAGCAAGGGGCCTGCTCCAAGCAAGCATGCATCCATTGCGAAAAGCTCAGGGAGGAATCTGCTTGAACACCTGAAGGTAAGATGGCCGAATGGGTATCCGGTGCCGCCCAAGTTTGATCTGCTCTTGCGAACAGGTACTGGCTAGACGCGATTCCAGCTAGGTAGCCCGAACTGAAAAGCGCTGCACTTTCCGCATCAGCCTGAGTTGAAAAAAACTCCTCAAACGAATCATAAATTGCAAGACGCACATTGTTGGTTCTGCTGAGCCCATGATGCATGCCCCAGTTCTGTAAATTGCTTTCCACAATCCGTCCATAGGCATCCAAACTATCCAATCCTAGATAAGAAGTCCCATTAAAGAAAAGGTATTCCTTCCCTTCCAATAGGATCTTTTTTTCAAGACGAGCAGATAGGGAAAGCACGTTCACGAGATTTACTTCGCAAAAATCTGGGAAGGGTCTTGGAAGGATTTAAACTCCAAGGCATTGCCACAAGGGTCCAAGAAAAACATAGTAGCCTGCTCACCTACCTCTCCTTTGAAGCGGATGTAGGGCTCAATGACAAATTCAATGCCATGGGCTTTGAGCTTGTCGGCCAAATCGTGCCACTCGTCCCAACCGAGGATCGCACCAAAATGGCGAACAGGAACATTTTTTCCATCCACCTCGTTAGTTTTGGCGTTGGCAAGTTCCTCCGGCTTGATGTGGGCAGAAAGCTGGTGACCAAAGAAGTTGAAGTCAATCCACTTGTCGGTACTCCTTCCAATATCACAGCCCAGGAGGCCTCCATAAAATTGGCGAGTTTCTTCGATGTCACGAATTGGAAAAGCGAGGTGGAAGGGTTTAAAGTCAGACATAATGCTTAGTTTCGTTGGGTGATGTGTTCAGGGATTAATTGAAAATTGTACCCTAAATATATGGCAAAAAATAAAACAGTTTCATTGGTTTTGAGCAGCGGCGGCGCAAGAGGATTGGCGCATGTGGGTGTGATCGAAGAGCTGGAGCGTAGAGGATACACCATTACCGAAATTGCGGGCTGCTCCGCAGGTGCACTAGTTGGGGGTATGTATGCTGCGGGCAAGCTACCCGAATTCAAGGATTGGATCTGCAACCTCGATCGCATAGATGTGTTTTCCTTGATGGATTTTACCTTTTCAAGCCGTGGATTTATTAAAGGTGAAAAAGTCTACCAAGCCTTAAAAAAAGTGGTTCCCGACCAAGCCATTGAAGATCTACCCCTACGATTTTCCTGCAATGCCGTGGATGTCAACTCTGGAAAGGAGCATGTATTTGCCCAAGGCAGCTTGTACAAAGCCATCCGAGCCTCGGGTAGCATCCCTTCGGTTTTTTTACCCGCCCAAATCGATAAACGAAACTTCATCGACGGAGGTGTATTGAATCCAGTCCCCATTTCCTTGCTTTCTGATCCCCACAGCACCCTCGTGGTGGTGGTCAATGCAAATAGCTTGGCAGAACATTTTCTTCCTGCTCCTCACAAAAAATCAAGCCAAAAACAATCCATGAACTTACCAGAATGGCTGATGGACTACCAAGATAAGATGAAAGCCTTTTTCCCAGAGGAGGAGAAAAAAGTGCCACAAAAGCGCTATTCCGCCATGGAACTGGTCTCCCGCTCTTTTGACTTGCTTCAAGACCGCTACTGCCAACTGCTGCTTGAAAATTATCCGGTAGAGGTAGAGATCAAGGTTGCCAGTAGTCAGGCTGGTACACTGGAATTTCATCGGGCCGCGGAACTAATTGAAGTGGGGAGAATCAAAGCTTGCGAGGCCTTAGATCGATTGGAAAATGGAAATTGACGAACTGAATCGCCTGCTTGGCAATGTGGATAACTACCTTTTGGATCAACTCCTAAAAGGTCGATTTACCAAGGACATGAAGATCTTGGATGTGGGCTGTGGCGAGGGCCGTAACGCAGTCTATTTCCTACAAAAAAACTATTCCATTTTTGGCATCGATCCGAATGAGGTCGCGATTCAGTATTGCCGCTACCTCGCAAAAAGTATTCATCCTGAAACGGACATCCATCGATTTCAGGTAGGCGATGGTGCTGCCATCCCCTTTCATGCAGCTGCATTTGACGCCGTCATCAGTTCAGCTGTGCTCCACTTCGCAGATGGGCATGCTCATTTTTGGAAAATGATTTCTGAAATCCATCGCGTACTCAAGCCAGGAGGAATTTTTTGGATGCGTATGTGTACGGGCCTTGGCAATATCCTGGAAGAAAGTCAGGATTTAGGAGAAGGTAGGTATGCCTTGCCCGATGGCTCCGAACGGTATGTGCTCCTACCAGAAGGGCTGCAGCAACTGGAACAAATGGGCTTTCACTTCCTCGAAGCGCCCAAAACCGTCCTTGTCTATGGGCAGCGGGAGATGGGGGTATTTTTGATGGAAAAGAAATTTTAACTAATCCTGCTCGGTACTACTTCCCCTGTACCGCCTTCACAATCAAGTCAAAAACGGAAGTAGGAGCGATGCGCTCGGCCTCGGTTAACGACGCCTCGCAAACCAAGAGGGGCTTGTCCATGTCGGACTCCGGGACCCGTCCATGGGCGCCCTTGACCAAGGTTGCATCCAAAGGTATCACATCCATCAAGTACCGAAAGCCTAACTTTTTCTTCAAAAGTTTGGTGCCCACCTTTAGCATAGGAATTGGAATAGCGGGATCCATGAGCAGTTCCACCGGATCGTAGCCCGGCTTGCGGTGGATATCCACACAGCGGGCATAGTCTGGGGCTTTGGCATCGTCTAGCCAGAAGTAGTAGGTAAACCAGGAATCGGCATCTGCCACGACCACCAAATCACCGGAGCGCTCATGGTCGAGGTGGGCCTCCTTTTTTCCTTGGGCATCCAATACCTTTTCCACGCCGGGCACTTGCGCAAGCAGGGCCTGCACCTCAGCTAGGAGGGTTTGATCCTGTACATGCACATGCGCGACCTGATGGTCTGCCACGGCAAAAACGGTCGAAGTCCCTGCATCAAGGGTCTCCAAACCCAGTTCATTTTTCACTTGAATCCAACCCTTCTCTCGGAAGAGGCGGTTGAGGTGGATCGGCTGAGAAACAGTCGTGATGCCATATTCGGAAAGCAGCAGCACCTGCGTCCCTTGACTTTCAAAGTAGGTAATCAGATCCTTGGCCAGGTCGTCAATTTCCCGCAGGTCTTTCCCAATTTTGGCAAAATCAATCCCATACTTCTGCAACGCATAGTCCAGGTGGGGTAGGTAAATCAAGTTTAGTGTAGGGGAATGCCATTGGTCCACCTTTTTGGCAGCCTCCGCTATCCAGCGGCTTGAGGCAATCGTCGTAGCCGGTCCCCAAAAGCTAAAAAGTGGAAAAGGGCCCAACTCGGCTTGCAGGCGGTCCCGAAGTTCCATGGGTTGGGAATGACAATCGGGTAGCTTGCGCCCATCGGCAGGGTATAAGGGCCGTGGGGTGACAGCAAAGTCCGCCGTGGTATACATGTTGTACCACCAAAAAAGGTTGGCCACGGTAAATGTAGGATCCTCTTTGCGCAGCAAGTCCCAGACCTTATCACCTTGTACAAGCTTGTTGGACTGCCGCCAAAACTTGATTTCACACTCCTCTTCGAAGTACCAGCCATTGCCTACAATACCGTTTTCGGCAGGCCATTTGCCCGTGAGATAGGTGGATTGCGCAGAGCAGGTCACCGCAGGAAGTACGGGCTCTACCACTGCATGGTGTTTCGATGCGATCCAATGTTTCAAAAATGGGGTATGCTCCCCAATCACTCTTGGAGATAAAGCGACGATATCGAGAACAACGGTTTTTTTCATGGCTGGAAAGGTAGGATACCTGGGTCAATTATTGAAATTGCTCCCGAACCCAGGCCAACTCTCGAGAGATGGCCTCTCCCAAAGTGAGGTGCGTGTCTTGTGGAAGAACCTCCCAGGTGTAGGTTTCCACTTCCAAGTGTTTGGTGATGCTTGGATCTGCGATGACCAATTTCAACACCTCCACAATGTCCTCCTGTGTAGCCTGAAAGGTTCCATAATTTGCTAAAAAAATAGGCACATGAAAATGTACGCGCCACTCCAAATCCTGGGTTCCTCCAAGTTTTGTTAGGGCTTGCGGTAAATCGGGATAGGATTTCAATCCTCCTTCATTTGTCCTCCCCACCACCTGGTGGAGGTAGGTGGTATCTGCAAATTCTCCAAGCCTTTTTCCAATACTAAACCTCTCAAAAGGAGATTCAGGGATTAAAAGTTTGAGCGCAGCAGATAGTTGTATTTTTCCAATACCAATTCCTGCCTGCTTCAACTTTTTAAAAGCCTCTTTTGGCTTTTCATATCCTATGGCAAAATGACAGACATCGTAACATACCTGGAGGTGGTCTTTGATCAGTTTTTCAGCTACTTTTGAGGTAGTGCCAAGCTGCTTGGCAAGGCTAACCCTTCCAATAGGGAGAAGCCATTCCTTAAAGTACCGAATCAACTCCTCAGAATTCTCTAGCAAGCCATCCGGTTCGGGCTCAATGTCTAAGTGAAGGAATTTTCCTGTTTCCTGCTGCAGCTTGACCAACTCTTCCACAATAGCAATCAAGTGGGTGGTTGCCTTTTCAAAGGCCTCCTTCTTTTCTAAATCAGTGGCAAACCAATGCCTGTACGTCAGCGGAGAGGTGGAAATTCCGCCTTCTACTCCCTCGGGTAGCAGCTCAGCTAAAATTCGAAAACTTCGAATCGTGTACTCGAGTCGGGCTTCGGTGGTCCAATCTGGAGCATGCACTTGTTCTTTCACCTTGGTTCGGTGAAATCCTCCGTAAGGAAAGCAATTCAGGGTATAAACGTAAGCATTGCTTTTTTTCAACCAATCTCGAAACTCTTGCAGGCGATCAGGTCGCTCCAATTCCACCGAGGCTTCATGAGAAAGCCGAAGTCCAATGCCAAAAGCGCCCTCGTGAGCCAACCGCTTTTTCACCTCAGGAATGTATATTTTCAGATTTCGAAAGGTGGCGTCCCAACTTTCCCCTGCATGGATGTTGCTGCAATAGCTTAGGTGGATGTCCTTAATTTTCATAGGCAATTGTAACTTAACCTTGGATACTCCCGTGCTCTTCCCAGTTTTGGAGGAGGTGTAAGGCTTTCACAATCAAAATAGAGTCCATTTCATGCACCTCAACACCTTTTCCTAACTTATCTAGCAACATAATCGTGAGCCTTCCTCCCAGGTGCTCTTGAAATTCTTTGAGTCCTTGAAGCAAGGCATCTTCTTGAAGTTCGGGAGCGTACAGGGATAGCCCCAAGGTATGAAACACCTTAAAAACACGGAGTAAATCCGCTTCTTCTATTCGCCCTTGTAAAAAGGAATAGGCCGAATCCAGTGCAATACCGATGGCAACTGCCTCTCCATGACGAATTCGAAAGTCGCTTAATTTTTCCAGTTTGTGTGCTGCCCAATGCCCAAAATCCAGGGGTCTACTCGATCCAAACTCAAAAGGATCGACTCCAGCAATGTGATCCATGTGGTGCCTCGCGCTACGGATGATGTGCTCCTTCATGGGCTCCATCTCCCGACTCGCAAGTGCGGGTGCTGCTTTTTCGAGCCACTCAAAAAACTCTAAGTCCTTGATCAAGGCCACCTTGATGGCTTCCGAAATCCCCGAAGCCCAATCTCGGTCTTCCAAACTTTCCAAAAAGGTAAAGTCATTGAGCACTGCAAAGGGTGGGGTAAAGGTGCCCAAGTAATTTTTCTTCCCGAAGGCATTGATGCTATTTTTTACTCCGACAGCAGAATCATTTTGGGACAAGACCGTGGTAGGGATGCGGATCAGGCGGATCCCCCGGTGAGAGATCGCAGCAGCAAAGCCCACCATGTCCAGTACCGCTCCACCGCCGATCGCAGCGATGTAAGAATGCCGATCGATACCAAAGCTATTGGTGGCCTCAACCACCTGCTGATAGGCATCGGGATTGTTTTTGCAAGCTTCTCCTCCGTCCACCACTAGCGGCTCATCTACCAGAGCTAGTCGTGAAGGATAGGCCGCTACATAGTTTTTGATCTGGGAAATTAACTCCGAATGGTGGGCGAATACTCCTGAGTCCAACACAAATAATACCCGTGCCAATTGACCTTCTGGGAAGGTGTCCGCAAACAAGGTTTGGGTTACTGCAAACAAATTCTCCGTGAACACCACCGGGTAGCGAAAGGGTACCGAGAAAGATTGTTGGAGAATCGTGGACATTTTGGAAGGGGATAACTCGTCTAGGTAAGCAAGATGTGAAAGAAATTGTATTATTCAGTGCTTAGGTCACCGCAAATTTTTTGGCGAGGCCTAGAGAAATGGGTAAAAGCACCAAAATCAAGAGCCCAATGGGCCAGCCTGAGAAGGCAGTAGCGATGGAAGCGTTGACCACAATCAGCGAAAGCACAGCAGCTTTGACCGACTTGCCAATGTATTGTGGTTCTTGGGTACGAATGGCTCGCAAAAGAGGGGGAAATAGTCGGTAACCCAGAAAGCCTAAAAAAGGCAAAATCTGCAGGTAGCCTGGACTCTTCTCAAAGGCCAATATAAAGATCGCCACAAAGATGCTCGTGTACATCCCTGCCCCTAGAAATAGCGCATTCCTGTTTTTTCCATGCACCTCTCCTCTACTAATGATCGTGATCGCCGCTACATAGACCAGAGGGAGGAATGCCAAAAACCAATTGCGTTCCAGCAGCATCGGCACCACCGAAATCCCCAAAAGGAGATTGCCAGAGCGGCAAAGCCCCATGTTGATGGGTCCAAATATGTGCTGGTGCTTGCCCCAGTAATCGTACAGCAAGGCGCATCCCGCAACAGCGATGGCTAGGCCTCCTGCCACAAGATTCACTTGAAAAGCACAGGCAATTCCAGCAAGAAGCAAAAGCGAAGCCATCCCAATTGCTCCTTTTTTGGAAACTCGTCCACTAGGAATCGGGCGCTCGGGACGCTCTACAGCATCCAATTCCGCATCGGCAATGTCGTTGAAAGCCACCCCTCCACCATACAGTCCGATGGTGCTAAGTGATAGCCAAAGCAGGTTCCACCAGAAGTCCTGGTCTCCATAGATCCAGTTGGTGGCCATGGCATCCCAAGCACCTGCAATCGCAAATCCCGCCCAAATATCCGCCACCGCCGTAACCACATTGGCCGGCCGTGTCAATTGGAGGTAAGCGAAAATCTTGGAATTGGCCATGATTTAGTTTTCTACGCGGTCATCTGGACCTTCTACGCGGGGCACTTGCCCACCGCGAAGTACAGAGTTGCCGCCCAGTTTCTTGGTTTGATCGATCGGCGCTGCCTTGAGCCAATCGTCCTCATGCATCTGCCCACTTAGGCCAAATACGGTGAGTGCATTTTGGTAGGTAGTCAACCGAACATGCTCTTCAGGTACGCCCATTTTGCGCATCAGCGCGGCAGTTTTTGGCACGGCAATGGGATCAGAGATACCCCAATCCGCTGCCGAGTTCACAATGATACGTTCCGGACCGTACTGCTTGACGATCTCTACCATCCGCTCAGAACCCATTTTGGTATGTGGATAAATCGTAAATGCGGCCCAAAAACCGCGATCCAATACCTCTTTGACTGTTTCCTCGTTGTTGTGATCCACTACCACCCAATACGGATCCATGCCATGTTCCACCGCCACATCCATGGAGCGGGTTGTGCCCTTCTTCTTGTCTCGGTGGGGGGTATGGATCAAAACGGGTAGCTCCACCTCTTTGGCCAGCTCGAGTTGCAGGCGGTAAAATCGATCCTCGGCTTCAGTTTGGTCGTCGTAACCAATTTCTCCAATAGCGACCACCCCTTCTTTTCCCGCATAGAGGGGCAGAAGTTCCATGACCTGTTCCGCCAGCGCCACATTGTTGGCCTCCTTGGAGTTAAGGCCCATGGTGCAATAATGCAAGATTCCAAATTGGCTGGCACGAAAACGCTCCCAACCTACCAGCGTAGAAAAATAGTCTTTGAAGGATCCCACTTCGGTACGGGGCTGTCCCAGCCAGAATGCGGGTTCGATCGTGGCCACAATGCCAGCTTTGCGCATGGCTTCGTAGTCATCGGTAGTTCTAGAAACGAGGTGAATGTGGGGATCTATGTACATTTCCATGGGTATATGCTGAGGGATGGGGGTGAATTTACGGGTTGAGGAGCGATTAAACTCGATTTTTTTGAAATTCTATTCCTAGCTCTTCCCATCGGTAGGCTCCAGTTGCACAGGCCTCCTGAAGCTGGGGATAGGCTGCCAAAAGTTCCTTCGCAGGAGCATAGCTACTCTGGTATGCCGCCAAAGCCCCGGCTTTTTGCTCCAAGGCATCGTTGGATGCCAGTACTTTTTTCAAATCTTCCAAGTACTGGGGACCCATAAATGACACGAGCAGTCGCCATACTTCTGGCATCACCGCTCTTCCGGCTGCCCAGCGCTCGTGCGCAAAATCGGTGGCCATGGCTGCAAGGGCCGAATTGCGTCGCTCATCTAGCTGCTGAATCTGGTAAAGCGGGCGCTGCATGAAAATCGCTTTGAGGACCAGCTGGTTCCAGTTGGCCTCTGGAAAAAAGCGCGCCGGATAGGGATTGTTTAAAGCGATGGCATCAAAGACCAGCGACATGTTGGTGCGGCAACCTTCGATCGCCCGTGGTACGAGGTCTTCTGCAAAAGGCAATAGCCGCAGAGCGGCATACAAGGCCTGCTGCTCGTACATATCTGCCGTTTCAAAAAGTTGCTGCACAGTTGTCATCCAACTGGTTTTTTCTTGGGGTAGCTGCAGTAATAGAAAGGTACGTGCGGCCTGCAAACTGTCCCAATGGCTAATAGAAAATGGAAGCATGCCGGATTCCTCCAAAGAAAGTGGTACAAGAGCTGGTGAAAGCGTTTCTTTTTTAAAGTGGCGGGAAGCCTTAGAGAAGGCTAAAAAAAAGGCGTTCGGGCTAGTCGAGTGGGTGATTTTTTGGGATTGTTCGGCTAGCCAGACAAGCGCTTCGGGGCCCGAATTGTCGGCTAGGGCCTTTTTTAAGTATTCTTGAACTGCTGCTTTCGCCATGGGATGAGGGGTCTGGGGTATTGTTACGTAAAGAAACTGGAAGCAGAAGAAAAATCCATCCTGTTTTAGACAAATGGAAGAAAAAAAGTTGGTCAACCGTCCACTGTCAACAGACGACAGCAATTTGGAATTCAACTAAAGTAGGTTGCTCACAGCAAATTTTAGGGAACCCAGGATCTGCGGTGGACCGTGGACTGTTAGCGGTTGACAGAATAATCCTTCAGCGGCTTCAACAAATTTGAAGTTAATTCCTAGATTTAGAAATTAAACAATCTCGCTATGAAAATCCGTAACAGCTGGTACTTCGGGCTTGTGTTTTTTGTTGCCGTACAGGTACAGGCACAAAATCCGGTCATCGATGCCATCATCAAAGAAGCAACCCAAAATTCCAAACTAGAAGTTCTTGCCCATGAAATCATGGATGGAGTGGGCCCACGATTAGTTGGCTCCCCTCAAATGCAAAAGGCCCATGACCTGGCCGTGACCACCTACCAGAGTTGGGGCATCTCTGCCCGCAACGAAAAGTGGGGCGAATGGAGAGGCTGGGAAAGAGGTGTCACCCACCTAGACATGGTAGCCCCTTGGACCAAATCCTTGGCCGGTACACAATTGGCTTGGAGCCCCTCCTCTCCGCAAGGGGGTGTAAAAGGAGAAGTGGTAATTCTTCCAGAATTTGCCGATTCTCTTGCCTTTCAAAAGTGGCTTCCTTCCGTCAAAGGCAAGTACGTGATGATCTCCGTGCCTCAGCCTACTGGACGCCCAGACTACAATTGGGAGGAACACGGAATGCCTGCCTCCATTGAAAAAATGAAAGCGGCTCGCACAAAACTCACTGAATCTTGGACCAAACGTCTTCAGGCTACTGGCAAAAACCGCAACCAGCTTCCCCTTGCACTTGAAAATGCAGGCGCTGCAGGCATCTTGACCTCCAACTGGTCCAATGCCTTTGGTGCCAACAAGATTTTCTCTGCCTCCACCAAAAAAGTACCTACCGTAGATATTTCCCTAGAAGACTATGGCCTACTTTATCGATTGGCAGAAAGCGGCAAGAAACCACAACTGCATCTGAATGCCCAGTCCAAAGAAACAGGCCTTCAGCCAACCTACAATACTGTAGCTGAAATCAAGGGAAGTACAAAGCCAGACGAATACGTGATGCTATCTGCCCACTTTGACTCCTGGGATGGAGGTACTGGCGCTACGGATAATGGTACCGGCACCATCTTGATGATGGAAGTGATGCGCGTCTTGAAGCAGGTGTATCCCAATCCAAAGCGTACCATCTTGGTAGGGCACTGGGGATCCGAGGAACAAGGGCTCAATGGTTCGCGAGCATTTGTAGAAGATCATCCTGAGATGGTGGGCAAGATCCAAGCCCTTTTCAATCAGGACAATGGAACCGGCCGCATCGCCAATATCTCCGGACAGGGCTATGTAGATAGCTACGAGTACCTAGGCCGTTGGCTCAACAAGGTGCCACGAAACATTACCCAGGACCTGAAAACTGAGTTTCCTGGCAACCCAGGGGCGGGCGGTACAGACCACGTGTCCTTTGTGGCAGCGGGTGTTCCAGCCTTCAACTTGAGCGCTTTGCCTTGGAACTATTTTAACTATACCTGGCATACCAATTTGGACACCTACGACAAGATTGTTTTTGACGACGTGCGTCAAAATGTGATCCTCACCGCCATCCTCGTGTACATGGCCTCAGAAGAAGAAGGCTTGGTATCACGTAAGCAGCGTATTCCTATCAATGCCCGTACTGGCGAACCGGCAGAATGGCCTGGCAAAAGATCTCCAACGAGAAAAGGAGGGGTGAATTAACCCATTCTCAATTCTAGAAAAAGGCTGTCCTGATTAGGGACAGCCTTTTTTTATTGTATTCTTTGCTTACAATTTTAATCAATGTCCAACTAAGGTTTGAAAAAATCCCCCTAACCCCCTTAGTAAGGGGGAGTCGCCCAATTAGGCCTTCATATAGATTTTCTAAAATCAAATTCTAATTGAAATAGAAAATCTGACTTTTTAATTAATTGTTTAAATTATTAGGGATGCGATTCCCCCTTGAAAGGGGGTTAGGGCCTGTCCCGCAGGATTGCGGGAGGGATTCTATCAAAATGAGAAATAGAATTGTCCTTAACGGGAGAGTCTTATTTATTTGTTCCCCGCCACCTTCCAGGTGTTTGCACTGTTATGCTTCCCTACCACCAGCACCTTGAAAAATGATTTTTTAGCCAAATCTGGAGGAAGAATATACTGCTTCGCATCGGAAGGCACCTCCCCAAGGAAAAAAAACTCGTCCTGACCACCCTCGGCAAAATGGTCGGTAGGGCTCCAGTAAACCTTCAAGAGGTCTGTGGCTGCGCTTGCCTTCCAAGTAAGATTTTGGATCGTGTCACTTCCCTCAAGGCTTAGTTCAGTAAAAGATAGCGGACCTGTCAAAGGATATCCGTCCAGTTCTTGTTCCCGGTATTCGGGCACCACCAAGTTAAAAAATCGAAAAAAAGAAGGGAGTAGGTCCACATGAGCCGCTTTCCCGGAAAAGAAATGAGGATTTAGGTCCCTGGCATTGGTAGCGATCCAAATTTCACGCTCCGCCTCAGACTGCCCACCATGGCCTTTACCCTCCGGCTCCTTACGCCCGTGGTCGGTAGTCACCCAAAGTTGCCAGTCTTCACCTTTTTGTTGCCGCTGCTGAATGGCCTGCCAGATCAAGCCTACCTGGGCATCTGCTTTTTGGATGGCGGCATCCATTGAGGGACCCCTCCCATACTTGTGTCCCATGTCGTCGGTATACTGCAGGTATACCCAGGTGAGGTCTGGTCCTTGGCTGCTTAGGTAAGTTGCCGCCTCCTGTGCCACCTGTTGGTCAATTTGGTGAATGTAGTCCGACTGGGAATCGTGGGGGTAGCGTAGGGTATCCAGTTCTAAGCCATCCACTGCTCGGTCTAACTTTAAGTAACCTGTTTGAGGCAGATTTTCCCCTAGAAGCTTGGTACGGTTGTCCTGCCAGGTAGAAAAAATCGCTGTCTTGGCATCGGGGCGGGCTTGTTTGAGGTAGCGGAAGATCGTCCAGTACTGGTAGTTGGGAGATTGAATTCCATTTCCCCAAACCTGGTGCTTATTTGCCCAGGTGCCTGTCAATATCGAATTGTAGCCAACGGCAGAAATGGTAGGCGATTCGGAATAGCCTCCGATTTGACCTCCAGTGAATGCCCGAGCATAGCCTCCCTGACTGGCAATTTGATCCAAATTGGGAGTGGCCACCCGCTCCAAATCCTGGGCAGGAATGCCATCAAGAATAATGAAAACGAGCTTTTTCTGTTGCGCCACTGATGCAGAGCACCACAAAATCAGTATAGAAACTAGTACTAAGGCTAACGGTCGCATCTTGGTTTTTTTTGGAAATTAAAGAGATTTTGTACCTTATACCAAAACCTGATCCCATGAAAAATTTCCTGCTTCTCCTTTCTTTCCTTTTTTGTTCCTTCCAGGGGATGGCCCAGCAACTCGGTGACTACCTGTCGGCAGCCTTTCCTACCCACATGACTGCGGCCGCGGACGGCAAGGCGGTGGCCTGGGTGTTCAACGACAAAGGAGAGCGCAATGTATTTTATGCCAAAGCCCCCAATTATGAGGCGCAGCAGCTGACGCAGTACAAAGGAGACCAAGGCGTAGATCTGGGTCCTTTGGTTTTTTCTCCCGATGGCAGCACCTTGCTGGTCGTTCGCGGAAATCCCAAAAACTCCTCCGGCTATGCGGCCAATCCGGCCCAACTTCAGGAAAACACCCAAAAGAAAATTCATGTTGTCGAACTCCAAACGGGAAAAAGTCGAGAGTTTTCCGTGGGGGCTTCCCCTGTATTTAGCCCAGATGGCAAGCAGGTCGCCTTTTTACAAGGTGGAGAAGTATACTTAAAAGCACTGTCTGACAGCAGCGGGCAACTAGGAAAGCCCCTGTTTATCGCTAGAGGCACTTCCTCCAATCTGGCTTTTTCACCAGATGGCTCACACTTAGCCTTTGTGTCAGCGCGCACCGATCATTCCTTTGTGGGCATTTGGAATTTTGCGAAAAAGAGCCTACACTTTCCAGAAACGAGTTTGGACCACGACAGCTACCCCGCCTGGAGTCCAGATGGCACCCAACTGGCCTATTTGCGCGTACCCAACATCCTGAATCACCTTCCCTTCACCTCCTTGACCGAAGCCAATCCCTGGAGTATCCGCGTCCTTCAAGTCGCAACTATGACGGCAGAGGAAGTATGGCGGGCAGATCAAGGCCGAGGCTCCGTCATGGTAGACGACCTGCCAGCATCCTCAGAGCGCCTCTGGTGGACACCCGATGGGCAACTGGTCTTTCCTTGGGAAAAAAATAACTGGATGCAGCTCTATGCCGTTCACCCAAAAACAAAGCAGGTAA
>CAMCBC010000025.1 GCA_945872775.1 Spirosoma fluviale
TGCCTTCTTGCACCTGGCCAAGTTGGGCGTACAACTCGACACCCTTTCTGAAGACCAAGCGCAGTACATTGGCGTGGAGGTGAAGGGGCCGTTCAAGCCGGAGTATTATAGATACTAAAGGCAATGCTTTTAGTATCGTCAAAGGTTAAACCTGCCTGCCGCAGGCAGGATGTTAATAGATCAGCCTAAGGCTGATCGTTAAGGTGATCCATTTATGGTTCCTTTAGTAATTAACATTTTTAACGTTTAACCTTTAACATCCCTAATTCAATTAACCGATTCAATAATAAATCAGTTGACCAAAATCATTCCCTATAAAAAGGAGCTCCAAAAGAGCTCCTTTTTCTTTTCAAATCTTCCTAAGGGATGGTATATTGAAAAAAATTAAGCTAAAGACTATGAACTATACCGAAGGAATGCTCCGAGAAGGATCTTTAAAGGGCAAAAACATTTTGATTACCGGTGGCGGAACGGGCCTAGGACGAGCCATGGGGGAGTATTTCTTGGAGTTGGGCGCCAACCTAGTCATCACCTCCCGTAAGTTGGAGGTCCTAGAAGAAACGGCCAAGGAGATGATGGCCAAGTCCGGGGGCAAGGTGATTCCTGTAGTTTGTGATGTTAGAGATATTGAACAAGTGGAAGCCATGTGGGCCAAGTGCATCGCTGCTTTTGGGCAAATCCACGGGGTCTTGAATAATGCCGCGGGTAACTTTATCAGCCCTACCGAGCGCCTTTCTGCCAATGCCTTCAATACGGTCTTGGACATTGTACTGAAAGGAACTTCTCAGGTGACCCTGACGGCTGGGAAGCACTGGATTGCCGAAAAGCAGCCAGGCGTATTTTTGAACATTGTCACTACCTATGCCTGGACTGGTTCGGGCTACGTGGTGCCTTCAGCTGCTGCCAAGGCAGGAGTATTGGCACTTACTCGTTCCCTCGCAGTAGAGTGGGCCAAGTACGGCATCCGTTCCAATGCCATTGCACCGGGACCATTCCCTACCGAAGGGGCTTGGAGCCGATTACTCCCAGGGGATTTGGTAAAGAAATTTGACCCGGCGAAGAAGGTGCCTGTTGGACGCGTAGGTGTGCACCAAGAGTTGGCCAATTTGGCTGCCTACTTGATTTCTGATTTTTCGGCCTATGTCAATGGGGACGTGATCACCATCGATGGGGGAGAATGGTTGAAAGGTGCAGGAGAGTTCAATAATTTGGAAATGATACCTCAAGAAATGTGGGATATGATGGAGGCATCTCGCGGAAAAAAGCCCTAAGCCCCAAATTACTTTGGGGCTATGTCAAAGCCAAATGGAAAATCAGAGGAGCCTAGCCACCACAATTGTTTAAGAAGTAGTACCTCGCGCTATCCCCTTGAATCAACAAAGTAACGCTCAATAAAAACCATGCAGACCCCATCCCTAAACCTAAATCGTCAGGAATTTGGTGACCCGAAAAATACAGGCCAAGTCCTCACCTTGTCGGAAGCGCATGACCTCTTGAATGATTGGGTTCTGAACGACCGCTTGAAAGTTCACATGAAGCAAGTGGGACATCTGATGAAAGCCTACGCACTTTCGATAGGACTTGACTCGACCGCCGCCCACAAGTGGCACCTGGCAGGACTGCTTCACGATGCGGATTGGGACCAATGGCCAGATCAACATTGCCGTAAAATCATTGAGGAACTCGAAGCGCGTGCCATAGATGCAGAGATCATTCGAGCCATCGCATGCCATGGTCCCCGCTACTTTGGAGTGGACCCACGGACCCCGATGGACAAAATGCTCTATGCCTTTGATGAACTCAGTGGCTTGGTACATGCGTACTCCCTCATGCGTCCCGAAGGCTATGCCGGCATGGAGGTAAAGGGGGTGAAAAAAAGACTCAAAGACAAGACCTTTGCCGCACAGGTGAGCCGTGAGGATATCGATGATGCTGCCCAGCGGGCCGAGATTTCTGTGGATGAGCTAATTGCATTTGTAGTTGCCCATCAAGGTTCCACCGACCTAGCTTAATAGAAAAAGGGCCGATATTGCGGCCCTTTTTCTATTTATACTTCATCCATATCCTGTGTTACAGGCCTAAAGTTACCAGGAGGCAAGTCTGGGCTTACTTCTGCTTTTTCAAACGGGAATACTTCTAGGATGGAACTTTCCGTAATGTCTGGTACCCGAAAACTCACGAGCATGTTGCTCAAACTTTCTTGAATACGGTTGTAAGCCTGCTTGACATCCTCCGCAGTTACGATCATGTATTGGGTAACTTTTTTCTCTTTCCCATTATCCCCATCCGCGATCAAGTAGGTCACCTTGCACTTGTGCCAGATGTCGGCATCTTCGTAAAAAAAGACATCCACAATGTTACTCTTGCTGATTCCAGTCACTTGAAAATCCCCACGAATTTGAGATCCGAGCTTATCGTAGAGTATGGCTTCTGCTTCTGTAAAGGACACCGCATCCACCAGATATTGTTCGGAAATACTTTTCAAAAGACCCTCTTCAGTTTCTTTCGCATATTTTACTTTACACAAAAACCAGATTCTCATTTCTCGTTATTTTTTAACCCACGAATCTAACTTATCTACGGCTAAGGGGCTAAAAAATTGTACTAAAAATTTAAACAATCATGTTGGAGTCACCTAATTCCTTGTCTTTCATAAGAATAGGTAGGTCTGAACGGCAAAGATAGAAGAAGGTAGATGGTATATAAAAGTACAGCACCCATATCGAGCAATCCTTAGTACCCAATCCCTATTTTTTTATAGATAAAATGCATCAGCCAAGCAGGGCCAATCATCAAAAACTGCACATCTTTTAAAAAGGATGGTTTTTTGCCCTCGATTTTGTGACCATAGAACTGAACGATCCAAGCCAGTACAAAGACGCCTAGGCTAATGTAGGCCAACATGCCTGGGAAAGTAATCGCTAGGTAATTGGCCAAAGCCAAACAAAGGGCAGAAAAAAGTAGCATCCCCAAGGTAAGTGCAGGGGATAACGTAATGTAATAGACCAATACCAAGAAAAGGGTAAGGGTAGCCCAGTTGGCAAAATCCCCAAGAAAAGGGAGTTGCGACGCGATAAATCCACTTGGAATGCTGAATACCAATCCAACCACACTGAAGAAAATGGCTGGAACACAAAACCAGTGAATCAGTTTGTTGGTGGCATTTTGATGGCTTTCACCGTATTCTAGGAGTAAGGATTCAATTTTTCTCATGGGATTTTGGGTTAAAATTCGGTTCTTGGTGTCACAAGTTAATCAACCAAGTTTAAAAAGTAAATCCACTCTGTCTATGTTGAGTTTTTGGGAACAAAAAAATTTTTTGAACTACGATTTAATCGTGGTTGGAGCAGGTTTTACAGGACTTTCTGCAGCAATTAATTTCAAAAAGAAGCATAAAAAAGCAAAGGTGCTGGTCATTGATCGAGGAGTATTTCCTTCTGGAGCGAGCAGCAAAAATGCTGGATTTGCCTGTTTCGGGAGTTTGACAGAGATTTTGGATGATTTTTGGTCCATGACCCCAGACGAGGTGCTGCAACTGGTTGAAAAAAGGTATACCGGCTTAACTCAGATTCGAAAACAATTTGGAGACCAAGCCTTACGGTACCAACACCGCAACGGCTATGAAATCCTTGGCGAAGAGCAGTTGGAGGCCTTGGATCAACTAGCCGACATCAATCACCTTCTTAAAAAAATATTCAAAAAAGAGGTGTTTTCTGTGGTCAAAGACTCTTCTAAGTTTGGATTTTCTGAAACGGTAAAGGCGGTTGTAAAAAATCGCTTCGAGGGGGAATTGGATCCTGGTGCCTACTTGAATGCGCTTTGGGAGAAGGCCTCTGGTCTAGGTGTCCGCATTTTATCGGGGGTCTCTGTCCTGGAAGTCAATCATGAGGAAGGTAAGGTATTGGCAGAAAAGAAAGATAAAAAAGAGATTTTTGAATTTGTGGGAGAGCGTGTTGCCATCTGTACGAATGCTTTCACTAAGAAACTTTGGCCAGAATCTCCTTTGGAGCCAGGCAGAGGATTAATTTTGTTGAGTAAGCCCATTGAAGGGGGGATCCCCTGGAAGGGAGGCTTTCACCTGGATCGTGGCTATGTGTATTTCCGTGAGGTGGAGGGGCGTCTGCTTTTGGGTGGAGCTCGAAACAAAGATTTTGAAAAAGAAAAAACCACCGAGTTCGAGGTAAATCCTGTCATCAAGGAGCATTTGAATCGATTGGCTCAGGAAGTGATTTTTCCAGGTAGACCTGTAGAATGGGAAATGGAATGGACTGGAATCATGGCTTTTGGGGCTAAAAAATCACCCATCATCCAACAGATTGGAAAGAAAACTGCTGTGGCAGTAAGGTTGGGAGGCATGGGTGTAGCCATTGGTTGGCAAGTGGGTAAGGAGCTATCCGAACTACTTTCAGACCTGTAATTAATTTTTTTTCTTTAGCTTCATGGCTTGTAAACTCTCGACCTCAATCGAATGACTCCAATCCCAAAAGTTCCTAAGGTGCTGGATGCACTAATCCCGCTAGTTTTTTTAATTGCGCTACTCGTTTTAACCATTATTATATTTGGTACCGATTTCGATGGGCTTTCTGGGTCCAATCAAATCGTTTTGATTTTATCCGCCACGGTGGCCGGATCGATTGCGGTTTTCAAGTTGGGCTATACTTGGGACGCCCTCCAAGATGGAGTCGTTAAAAGTATCAGCTCAGCGATGAGCAGCATTCTTATTTTGTTTTTGATTGGAGCACTTGCAGGTACCTGGCTGCTTAGTGGCATTGTACCTGCCATGATTTATTATGGTTTGCAAGTCATTAGTCCAACCTTGTTTTTATTTGCTGCTTGTTTCATCAGTGCCATCGTTTCTACCGCTACCGGTAGCAGCTGGACCACTGTCGCTACAGTAGGTGTTGCCTTGTTGGGAATCGGAAAAACATTGGGATTTGAGGAAGGAATTATTGCGGGAGCGATCATCTCGGGGGCGTATTTTGGGGACAAAATGTCACCACTATCCGATACCACCAATCTGGCACCTGCAATAGCGGGTACGGATTTGTTTACCCATATTCGACACATGGCCAAAACGACCATCCCTACCATGTTGATTACGCTCATTTTATTTTTTGTGATTGGTCTCAACTACCAGACTGAAGGGAATGTGGAAGATGTGAAAGCTATTTCAGCCATTATTTCCAGCACGTTCACCCTCTCTCCTTGGTTATTTCTTGTTCCAGTAATCGTAATTTTTATGATTATCAAAAAAGTGCCTGCCTTGCCTGCCTTATTGGTAGGAGCCTTGTTGGGAGGGGTGTTTGCCTTGATTTTTCAACCTCAGATCATCGCTCGTGTGGTCGGTGAAGAGGGTTCATTCGCATACCTAGGATTCAAGGGGGTGATGATGGCCATGTATGGTAAAATCAGTATCGTAACTGAGAGCGCACTAGTCAATGAATTGTTGGTTACGAAAGGAATGGCAGGGATGCTCAATACCATTTGGCTTGTCATTTGCGCTATGGTGTTTGGTGGGATCATGGAAGAAAGCGGGATGCTTAAGGTATTGACAGAGGCCATGATCCGAAAAGTACACCGTGTTGGCTCTCTGATCGCCACTACAGCAGCTACTTGTGTTTTCTTTAATATCACGGCCTCAGATCAGTATTTGGCGATTTTGATTCCAGGAAGGATGTTTGCTGATGAATTTAAAAAAAGAGGGCTGAAGCCAGAAAACCTTTCCCGTACCTTAGAGGATTCCGCTACCGTGACCTCGGTGCTTGTGCCTTGGAATACCTGTGGCGCTACTCAAAAAGCTGTTTTGGGGGTAGAAACATTCGTCTATGCTCCTTATTGCTTTTTCAACATCATTAGCCCGATCATGACGATCCTGTATGGCTACCTTAATATTGGAATCAACTATTACGATAAGGAAGAAGAGTTGGCATGATCCCATACAGTATCAGTAAAGAAGAGATTATTGAGTTGCCCTTGGGTCAGTTTGAAGGCCCAATCTACCTGATTGATCGTCCTGAACTAGTAGAGGATGCGGTAGATTTTCTAGAGAATCAGCCACTTATTGGGTTTGATACAGAGACAAAGCCTTCATTTCGGAAGGGGGAGTTTAACCATGTATCCCTGCTTCAACTTTCCAATGCCAATCAAGCTTTCGTTTTTCGACTCAATAAAATTGGGTTTCCACCTCCATTGAGGAGCCTGCTGGAAAAAGAAAATGTATTAAAAGTTGGGGCTGCGGTTCACGACGACCTCAAAGCCTTGAAAAAGCTGAGTGATTCCTTCTATCCCCAGTCGTTTTTTGATTTGAATGACGAGTTAAAGAAAGTAGGATTTCAAAATGTAGGGGTAAGAAACCTCTGCGGGATGGTCTTGAAAATTCGTATTTCCAAAGCGGAGCAAGTGTCCAATTGGGAGGCAGATAAGCTCACCGAAAAGCAGCTTCGCTATGCCGCCACGGATGCTTGGGCTTGTTTAGAGATTTTTCAACTCTTGAAAGAGGAAGGGTATTTGGATGACCTTTTGGGTTGATCCCTAGGTAAACTAAGCAAGACCCTTAGCCTACGCGAACCTGCACACGTTCTGAACTCGAAAAGTACCGGTTACCGATAGCCAATAGGTCCTCTGCCGTGAATTTTTTTAGGGTTTCAAACCTTTTTTCGTAAAAGCTGAAATCAAGTCCAGCATAATAAACCCCCTTAAATTGATCGATCAGGTCAAAGGGAGAACTGAATTTGGTAAATAATTGCCCAATGAGGTAATTTCTTAAAATCTCGATTTCCTCTGCATCGGCAAGCACGGTTTTGAGCAGCTCAATTTCTTTTTCAATCTCTGCGAATACTTCTTCTTGGTGCGCTTTTTTCACATCTGCAGCTATGACCCAATAGGCGTATTCGTCTAACTCAACCAAGGAAGAATGAATGCCATAGGTATGTCCCTTGTCTTCACGGATATTTTTTACCAGCCGCGAACCAAAATAGCCTCCCAATAGCGTATTGAATACGGCCAAGACAGGGAAATCTGGGTGCTGCTTAGAGATGGACCATCCACCAAGTCGTATACTGCTTTGCACCGCATCTGGGCGATCTTCCAGGAGTAGGGGGGTGGAAACTGGCGCTGGTAACCCCTTTTTTTTCGCTCCCTCTTTAAGTGGAAGCTGGTTCAAGGAAGCTAGAAGCAGCTCCAATTCCTGCGGTTTAAAGTCTCCAGAAAGAAATAAAGTACAATCTTTCCACAGGTGATCCTGGTAATAGGCTTGTAAAAGTGCCGGCGTAATTTCCGAGATATGTGCTTCTGTGACCTCTTGGCCAAAGGGATGGTTCGCACCAAACAATCCTTTTTTGAATAGCTGATTTGCTCTAGAACTGGGCTTTTCTTGTTCGAGTTTGAGGCTTAGCAAGCGTTGGGACTTTCTTTTTTCCAAGTTTTCTTCTGGAAATAATGCTTCAGAAAAAAGGGAGATGAAAGTAGGTAGAATCGTGAACAGGTGCTTTTTGATACAAAGCAAACTCAATCCTTCTTGGGTGTAGCTCAAAGTTGGATATACCTCCGCTCCATGGTAATCAAAGAATTCTGCCAGCTGCTGCGCGGTGAATTGAGTTGTCCCTTCCTGAAGCATTTGCAGCGTAAAGGAAGGAATTAGCGATTGGCTGTTGGTCAATAGTGTTCGCGAACTGTTGCCAATTACTTCCAGCTTGACAGCATCAATTCCTGGTGTGGGAAAATAAAAGACAGTACTTCCTGATCCCAGTTTGAATTGCTGGGGAGCAGGAAGTGCGAATTCAGTAGGAAGGGAAAATTGAGGCGCTTTAGAGCGATCTACAGACATTAATTTTCAGCAGCAGCAACAGCAATGGAAGCAATGGAATAGCGGAGCGAAAACCGAAGGGTTTCTGCTAGCGGATGGTTTTGAACCTGTGGAACGAGGTAGGAGAAGTCCAAACCAAGACGCTTCATGGTAAAGCCAGCACCCATTGTAAAGTACCTACGGCCACCTTTGCTGTCGTCCTCATAAAAATATCCTGTCCGCAATGCAAACTTGTCTGCATACAAATACTCCACTCCAAAAGAAACAGTGAATTCACTCAATTCTTCTTGGAAGCCTCCGGGTGCGTCGTTGAAGGAACCAAACATTCCAGAGATAAGTGGTCTATTTGGGTCCTTACCTGCCTCAATGATCAGGTCACCATTTGAATCTGTGGCTAGGGTACCGTCAGCATTGGTTTTGTAGGTAGGTGGTGTAGGAACCATTAATTTGTTGGCATCCAAAGCGAAAGTCAAAGAGCTGGTTGGGTTTACATTGATTTTGTAAGCTGTACCCGCTCTGAAGGTAGTGGGAATGTAATCCAGGTCTTCCGCACTGTTGTAAGTGATTTTTGGACCAATGTTGGAGAGGGTAAGCCCCCAAGACCAAACGCCCTCTTTCTCTCCCACAAGAATTGGTTTTTGATGATAAAGTCCAATATCCGAACCCACACTTATTCCTGGGCGTGATTCTGTGCCTCCAGAAGCAGACATGTTGCCAGACAGGTTGGAATGGATAAATCGTGCTGAAATACCTAAGCCTAGGTTTGCAGATAATCTTCGGGAATAGGTACCCCCAATTGCAATATCTCGAGGATTAAACTCTCCGATAGGGTTACCTCTTCCATCGGTGAGGGAGATATCTCCCATGTTGAAGTAGCGAAGATCCAAACCAAAAGCAGAATTCTCATCTATTTTTTTATAGCCTGATAGGTAGCTCAAAGACATGTCGTTGACCAGCTTACCCAGCCATGGAGAGTGGGAAAGCGAAAAGCCGTAACCATCTTTGATGAAAGCAAGTTTTCCTGCATTCCAATGCGCAGAATTTGCATCTGGGGAAGTGGCTACGCCTGCATCACCCATCGCTGAATGACGGGAGTCCGGCGCAAAATTTAGAAAGGGTACGGCTGTAGTGATTACTCTTCGACTTGGATCCTGACCCGAGATGATCACACTGTTTTGCGCAAACGAGGTGAGTCCTGAAAGTACAAAAACTAGCGTAAAAATTAGTTGCTTTCTTAAAATGGCTTTTTTGTTCATTGAATCACCAGTTTTCCGCTTACCGAATCCACTTCTAAGGTGGACTCCGATTGCAAGGTTAGTTTGTAAATATAAGTTCCTTTCGCTGGATATTTCGTTTTGCTTTGGAAAAAAATCCAATTCCAATCGTTTAATTCTTCAGTATCTTTAATTAAACGCCTTTCTTCTGAAAAAAGTACTTGGCCTAGTGGAGAAAAAACAGTCCATGTTGCCAGCAGGGTTTCCTGAGGGCGGTTATGTCGAAATCGAATCGATGCATTTGTAGTCGCGGGGTTGGGATAGATTTGGTGTGAAATCACCTGCAACTGTTCGCTATTTCGAACTTCAATGGAAAAAGAATAGGTTCCTAGGTTACCAAAATTGTCCCAAGCAAGTACTTCAACTGTATTTTTTCCTTCCTTCAATCCCTTCAATACCACCAGGGCTGTGCCTTTTTCAAAACTCCCCTCTAAGGCCCGATACGCCTGATAGATTTGCTGTGGAGGGCCCTGGTTTAGCCGGAGCTGCATTATTTTATCTGGAAAAAGTGCAGCGCTATTGATACCACTTGGATCCCGAAAAGTGAGTCCTACGCGAACCTGAGTACTGGAAATCGGGGGAATGTTTGCTATCCCTTGCCCATCTATTTCAGCAATTATTTGAGGTCCATTTTGATCTAAATTTCCCTTTTTCTGGTTTAGTAGGGGTAAGGAAATCGTTCCAGCTGCTTGAAATTTTTTCTCCTTATCCCAGGCTTGAATTCGGATCTGAATTTTTTCTCGGCTGTTTTCGAGGCCTTCAGGAAGGATAAATTGGCTTTCAATTTTCCCATTTCGAACTTCTCCCTCTCCAGAAAATAATCGCTGATTTTCTTCCGAAAATTCAAAAGCAGCATTTTCATCTCCAAGTGTTTTGGCTTTAGTGGCTTGGCTCCAGATCTCCAGCTTGAAGCTTCCTTGAATGCTAGATAAGAACGCTTGCGTAATTGGATCTATCACCGCTGCTGTAACCTTGATGGGAACCAAGTTGGACAGGGTATCCACTGCAGTTTGATTGTTGAGCGCAACTAATTTGTCGAAGCGAACGCTGGCTTCTGGAAGTGCCAATCGTAGGCTTGGATCTCCCAATAGTGAGAAATTCCGATTGTAGGCGCCATTCAAACTTTTATTTTTTGTTTGTCGATACAATGTTCCCAAATCTGCAGTGCCCAACTTTCCAGCTGCTGCAAGGGCCTGAATAAAGGCTTCATTGATCGTAAAATTCACTGAGCTAAATACGGGTCTTCCCGTTGCAAGGAGGCCTATGGCGCCTTTTGAATTAGCAAAGAGCAACTCTTCTGCTGCCGACCGAACGAACGGACTATCGTGGCGCCCAAATTCGCAGGTAGCGGTAAACCAAAGTGGAAGTTGGGCCTGATTTGGCCAATTTTCTAGGTCCTGAACCCTAAAAATTTCTTCCGCACTGAGGGTAGTTTCATTCCCATGCCCCACATAATTGAGCAACAGGGTGCCCGAGTTGAGGCTTTCAAGGATTGCGTTTTTTGCAGCAGGAGATTCTTGCCTTCCTCCAGATTTGGTTTGTTCAAACCGATCCAAGTACAATTTTTGGCTACGGTAAAAAGGGATATTTTTTTCTAAATAGGAAGCATGAACCTCAGAGTCCCGCATGTGCACTCCATTGTCACCATCGTCTGCTAAGAAGGAGATGGTCCTGCTCGGAAAGGCATCCCCCTGTTTTTCATAGCGGCTACTTTTTTCCAGCCAACTTTTTGCCTCCGCAAAGGTGATGGCTGGTACGCGGCCGACTCCAATTTGCAAGAGCGCATCTCCCGCTATGCTTTCTTCCCATTCCCCTGATCCCCAATCCAAAATACCGAAGTAATCGTCCGAACTGTAGGTGGTCAAGGGGTCTAAACTGGACCTGCTGGTGTAGATAGGAACTAAATTGGGACGACCTCCCAACTTCTTTTTGTAATCGAAAGTGCCTTTTCCCAGAAGCAGGACATTTTTTAGCTGCTTGCCTTGGTGGTATTCCTGCGCAATGTAATTTCGAATGGCGCTGAGATCCGGATTGCCATTGCCCATCCAATCGTAGATTTCTGAAATAAGGACAACCTGGGTTGAGATTCCTTGGCTGGCTTTGAACTCCTGAAACTGTTGCGCCACCTGCTTCAACTGAGGAACAGTAATTACCATTAATTCAACTGAACTGGGCTTTGTGCTTTTGGGGGCAATGGCCTTTATGTTTCCCAGTTCTTTTGCGTTTTTTGGAGAAAAAAGTAGCCATTTCTTTCCAAGGGCTGATTTGCCTTGGGCATAGCGAATCGGCTCGTAAAAGTTGCTAATCTCCCAAGTTTGAAGGCCTGTCTCAAGGGAAATTGGGTTTTCTTGTTTCCCAAAAAACAGCCCTTCTTTTAAGGTTGAGTTGGTAAATGGAATCCCAACTAAGGCAGCATCCAGATGTCCAGACCCTGTGCCTTGAAAGCTAAATCTAAGCTGGTCTAGACGATCTCCCTTTGGGGTAAAGGTTTTATTAATAATGACCTCATTGCCCTTGACGGCATAAGTGCTGTTGGAGATTGGAGAAAAAACAACCTCTTCCACTTGTTCCGCATCGGTCCAAACGTGCATGGAAGAGGGACCCGTAGACTGGCTCATCAACCGGCTGTGAAGAAGCCAGGGGGCTTTGGTCCCTGCATTTTTTCCAAAATTGATGGTTAAACTTTGACCTTGGCGGATGGGAAGTGAATACCAGTTCCTCCCCGAGTTGAGCAAGTTGATTTTTTCTTCTTTTAGAGCAAGGAGCTGGTACCAAACGGCAAGGTTACTAGGAGTAGTTGCAGTTCCATTTCTAGCTTCAATTCTTCTTGGGGCGGATTTTTTGCCTAGCACATAGCGGAGGGTATCGCTGTATAGGTGATGGGAATAGGTCAGCTCTCCAGCTTTGGTAAACTCACTACTGTGAGGTCCTGCCAAGTAAAAAAAGAGTTGATTTTCAAAAAGCCAGCTAGGAATTTCCTGTGGACGGAGTTGAGTTGAATCCAGCATCTGGGGAAGCATCCCCGGATAGCCGTAGAGGGCAACTTCCTCCAAACTTCCAAAACCCAGTTTGCGAGCTTGATCAGCGCTTAGTTTGTACACTCCCGGCTCCGTCACGCCTGCAGTGAAGCGATAGGTTTGGGAGAAGGTAGTGTGGCTGAACAGTCCCAAAAAAAGCAATAGGGCAACCCCTTGCTTGCTCATTTTTTATGCAGCAGGTTTTCCACCCCCGATAGTAGGAGGTAGGCAAGAATCACTAGTGGAATTCCTGCTAATTGGATCCAAGCGAAGCAAAATGCGCCAAAAAATAACAGGGTGTACCGGTAGGCATTGTCTGCGAAACTGCTGTTTTTAAACTTCAAGGCAATTAGCGGAAGTTCAGCAACCAAAAGTAAACTAGTGATCCAAGAAAGTAGGACTAAAGCGATGGGACTGCTTAGCAACGGGTTCAACTCAGGCCAATGGGCAACCAAGTGAGGAACTGTGGTAAGCAGCAGGGCATTGGCAGGGGTAGGGAGGCCGATGAATCGATCACTTTGTCGGGTGTCCAAATTGAACTTCGCCAGTCTGTAGGCAGACAGCAAAGGAACAATGAGGGTCAGATAAGGGAGAATTTGGGAATCAGTTTGGGTCTTGGTAAGGGAATACAGGAGTATTCCGGGAAGTACACCGAAGGAGACGACATCGGCCAAGGAATCCAGCTCTTTACCCATGTCACTTTGAACCTTCAACAGTCGGGCTACAAATCCATCGAAAAAATCAAAGGTAGCCGCTAGGATCACAAAATAGGCCCCATAAAGCGGTTGTCCATCCAGAACCCAGATGATTCCCAATACTCCAGAAAGGAGGTTCAGAAGGGTGATGAAGTTGGGGAGCTGTGCTTTAAGGTTCACGAGTATGCTTTTAGGCCTACAAAAGGGTTGTTTTTTTTCTCATAACCAATACTGGTTTCTGGGCCATGTCCGGGAAAAATCACCGTTTCTTCCGGGAGCACAAATAGCTGGGACTTGATTTTTTCTAGGAGCAGGGCATGATTTCCACCTGGCAAGTCGGTACGACCGATACTACCTTTGAAGAGTGCATCTCCTGCAATGCAGCGCTTGCTCGCTTCATGGTAGAATACCAAGTGCCCTGGGGCATGTCCTGGAACAAAAATACAGCGTAATTTTTCTTTGCCGACTTGAATTTCTTGGCCTTCAACTAGAAAAGAGCTAGCTGTAGATGGAATATAGTCTCGAAAGCCATAGTTGGGAGCATACACTTCCACTGATTTCAAGACCGGAACTTCCAAGGCATGAATTTGTAGCGTTACCTGAAACCGATCGATGGCCCAGGCATTGCCCAGCACATGGTCGATGTGGCAGTGGGTATTAAGCAGTTGGGTTACCTGCAATTTTTCTTTAATGATGAATGCTTCCAACTCCTGTTTTTCCTCTTCTGTGTAGCACCCTGGATCAATCAAAGTGGCTGTGCCCTCCTCATCGTAAAGCAAGTAGGTATTCTCTTGAAAAGGATTGAAAGTGAATAACTTGATATGAAGCATGTGAAAAGTCGAAGAGATTAAAGCAAAGTAAAGAATTATGGGCTTAATTTAGGACATGGAAATTGATTTTTTAATCATTGGACAAGGGTTGGCTGGTTCTGCCTTGGCCTATCGATTAATTAAAGAAGGCAAACAAGTGGTGCTGCTAGATCAGCCCGAAGCGAATCGAAGCAGCCAGGTGGCGGCCGGTTTATTCAATCCCGTTACAGGAAGGAAAATGGTCAAAACCTGGAAGGGGGAACTCTTATTTCCGGAGATCGTGCCTTTTTACCAGGAGCTGGAAGAGGTGACAGGGAGAAAGTTTCTGACTCAGCAATCCATTTACCGTCCATTTCTATCTATTGAAGAGCAAAATGAATGGATGGGCCATTCGAGCGATCCAGCGCTACAGCCCTTTGTCCAAAAAATTGAGGTGGAGAGCCAGCATAAAAACCTCAAAGATCCTTTTGGAGGGGTGAAGCTTCAGCTTTCTGGTTGGCTAGATATTCCTACTTTTTTGGAGGGGATGGTTGCCTATTTTGGGGATAGGTTGATTCAGGAAGAGTTTAAGGAAGAAAATCTGCTACAGGAAGGGGATGCGGGTTGGAGTTACGGAGCCCTCAAGACAAAGGCCCTGATTTATTGCAATGGATTGGGCTCGATGCAGTCCCGTTTTTTTTCTTTTTTGCCTTTTGCACCTGTCAAAGGGGAGATCTTAGAATTGAAGCAAGATTTCTCGCCACCTTTTATTGTGAATCGGGGAGTTTTCCGTGTGCCTTTGGCCAATGGAAATTTCAGGGTAGGATCCACTTATACCTGGCATGACCTAGAGGTAGGACCAACAGAAACAGCCAAAAATGAGTTGCTGGATAAGTTAACCGAGGTGGTTCCTGTGCCGGTTCAAGAGATTTGTGGGCACAAAGTTGGGATTCGACCTGCAACAAAAGATAGAAAACCATTTTTGGGGAAACATCCTGGAGCACAAAGCGTTTACATCTTCAATGGATTTGGAGCTAAAGGAGTGTCTTTGGTTCCTTATTTTAGTGCGGCAATGCGGGATTTTCTTTTGGAAGGGCACCCACTACCGGAGGAAGTTTCGATCTCTCGGTATTTTACCTATATTTAAAACCTAACTCAATCGTTGGAAATGCGAATGCGTGTATTTCGATACCTTTTTTTAATCCTCTTTCTTGGCTGCGGGGCGGAAGCATGGGCTCAATTTGACCAAGAGCGCTTTGGCAAAAATCGGGTTCAGCACAAGGAGTTCGACTGGTACTTCTATACTTCAGCCAATTTTGAGGTCTATTACTACGACAAAGGCGGGGTAAATGCCAAGATGGCCATTGAGTTTTTAGAGTCTGAATTCAATAAGTTGACTCAGAACATTGGCTATGTAGCCTACACGAAGCCCCGAATTTACCTATACAATTCCCCAGAAGAGCGTCTGCAGAGCAATTTGGACCTCAATGCGCAGCAATATACCGAAGAGGGACAAACCAAATTTACTCGACTTGCTGCAGAGGTAGCCTACAAGGGGCGGATGGATTTGTTTAAGGAGGATTTATTGTTTGCCACTTCAAAGGTTATTGTCCGAGAGATGCTCTATGGAGCTTCCGTGGCCGATGCCTTTCAAGCCAACCTGATCACTAATTTTCCAGATTGGTATGTGGATGGGATTGCAAATTACCTTGCCAAAGGCTGGAGCCGCGAAATGGACGATTACATTCGCCGCTATTTGAAGAATACCTCCAATCCAAAGCTTCATACGCTTACTGATTTGGAGGCGGGACTTGTAGGGCAGTCCATTTGGAATTACATCGCCGAAAAATATGGCAGGAGGTATGTTTCCAGTATCCTCAATCTTTCTCGAATCAATCGAAGTGAGGAAAATAGCATTGCGAATACGATTGGAATCAACATCAAATCATTCCTGAATGATTGGCAGCAATTCTATTTGAAAGTAAACGAGCCAGTTTACACCAATTTCAAAACCTTAGATTCGAAAAAGGCCATTGCCACCACTTCCTCTCGTGTAGATGGAGCTATCACCGATGTGAAGTTTAGTCCTGATGGCCTTCACCTAGCCTATGTGCTCAATAACGCAGGTAAAGCGACGGTATGGGTGAGAGACCTCGCTTCAGGGAGCCAACAGCGAATCTTTCAGGGTGGATCGAAGCATGAGGAGCTTCCGCCTAATTTACATGCGCCAGTTATCGCATGGAGGGATTCGGCTACTTTGGCGATTGCAACATTCAAGCGTGGCCTCACGACACTAAGACAGCGCTCCTTGGATGGTTCTTCTCAGGACAAAGTATTTCTCCGCAACATTACGCAGATTCTTAGTTTTGATTTCAATGAGTCAGGGAAGAACATGGTCCTTTCCGCTATTTCCAACGGAAAAACTGATCTTTATACCCTCAATGTGAGGGGGCAGGGCAAGCGCTTGACAGACAATGTTTTTGACGAGCTTACCCCTGTTTTTTTGAATGACTCTACGATTGTTTACTCGAGCAATTTTATTGAATTGCCAGATTCGGTCATGCAAAAAGCTCCAGTACTGGCCAATTTTCCAGGGCAATACAATTTGTATCGTGTTCAGGTGCTGAAGGATACCACGGTATACACCAAGTTGACGAATGCAAATAGTAAAAATACATTTCCCAAAAAGATCAACTCCAACAATTTAGTTTTTTTGAGTGATATGAGTGGAATTTCCAATCTCATGAAGCACAGTATTGGAACCCAGGTTTCTACACAGATCTCGGCCTTTGATACGAGCATCGAAGTGTTTGATGTGAATTCCAGGATGAATAAGGTGGCTTATGCTGTTCGAAATGGAAAGGAATCCGAGTTGTATGTGGATTCCTACACGGGAATAGATCAATTTACACCAAGTACGCCAAGGCTTCAACTTGCTCAAGTGAAAGAATTAAACGAACGCTTGGCTGCTCGAAGGATCCTTGATGCCAAAACGCAGCAAGCTAGTCGAGCCAAGCAAGAACAGCTAGCAGGTCCAGAGCTTGTGGCACCCCTTACTTCAATGGATACGGTATCTAAAAAAACATCCTCTTTGACTACCGATCGTTTGCGGTTTGAAAACAGGAGAGGAGTGAATACCGAAAACTATAGATTTGATTCGATCCCTGCTAAAACTTCAACTTCCACTGGGGCTGTGGCCAGTACCTCGGAAGTAGCGAAGAGTAATCTATTGGAAACCTTCCGAAAGCAAAATTTGCAGCAGCTGGTCTCTGGGCCTCGTCCAATGGAAACTCAATTCTTCACGAACCACATCAATTCCCGCTTTGTGGTGGACCCCCTTCGTGGTTTTGGAATAAGCCTTCAAGGCAAGATGACCGATGTGTTGGACAATCATCTCTTTATGGGTGGCATCATGACTTCCTTGGACTTTGATTCGGGAGGGGACATTTGGTTTGAATACGAATACCTAAAATCCCGACTTGACTTCAGAGGAAGGTACGATCGAAAAACACTTCGGGTCACAGACGGAGACTTCAGTTTTCAGAAATATGTGCTGACCAAAGTAGAGACAGGCGTCTCCTATCCGCTCACCATTCATTCCCGCGTGTATGCCGCACCTTTTGTTGCCAAAACGCAGTACTTCAACCTCAATGAGGATTCATTAATCTACAGCAAAATACCAGAGTTGAATGAATTGCAAGTTTCTTACGCTGGAGCAAAGTTGGAGTATGTATATGACCGTACTGAACCCATGGGGCTGTATGCCTTCACAGGGACCAAGGGTAAGGTAGGTTTTCAACACTACCAAGGATTAAATTACGGGGATCGATCCTTCAGCAACTTGTATGTGGATCTTCGGAACTACCAGAAAATACACAAGAATATTGTCTTGGCATCCAAATTCTATTTCGGATCATTTATGGGTTCCAACCCACAAACCTACTTAGTGGGAGGGATGGACAATTGGATGTTTAATAGTTTCTACAATCCTCCCGCCAATCGGCCTGAGCCATCACCCGTAAGAAATCCAAATGGGCTTGAAAATTCCAATTTACTTTTTGCTGATTTCGTTGACCTCAGAGGTTTTGATTACGATGAGATCCGAGGTAGAAATGCGCTTACTTTTTCTACTGAATTGAGACTGCCCTTGTTTTCTTATTTGACCCGAGGGACCATCACCTCCAATTTTGTAAAGAATTTTCAGTTGGTTGGTTTTTATGATATTGGTTCTGCTTGGAACGATGCAGCGCCTTGGGAAAAAGTCAATGATCAAAACACGGAAGTGATCAATACCACAGGTTCACCTTTTGTGATTGTTTTGAATAATTTTAATAATCCATGGCTTCAAAGTTACGGGGCTGGCCTACGTACCGTGCTGATGAATTACTACATCAAATTTGATGTAGCTAGACCTGTGAGAAATTATAAAACCGAAGACTTGAAATTTTACTTTACTTTGGGGTATAATTTCTAAAGCTTAATTCGTATGATCAAATCCATGACTGGCTATGGGGTAGCCGGATTTGAGAATGAGCACCTGGTCATTCAAGTAGAAGTCCGTACGCTCAACTCAAAAATGCTCGACCTTTCCATCCGCAGTCCAAGACAGTTTGCGGACAAAGAGTCTGAAATCAGAAATCGGGTACAGACCATTTTAGACCGTGGAAAAGTCAGTATTTCCATTGATTTTTTGGTGAAGGGTAACCAAAGCCTTCCGGTTCAACTCAATGAGGATTTGTTTAAAACCTATTATACTACTTTTGAGCGCCTTGCTTCTTCTGTGGGAGAAAAGGGTACTGATTTGTTTAAACTAGCGCTGCAGGCGCCTCAAGTGATGGTTAGCACGGCCTTGGATCGCGAGGATAACGACGATTGGGCTCAGGTGAAATCGGTCCTAGAAGAAGCCTTGATTCGCTGTGAAGCCTTCCGAGTGGATGAGGGAGCTTCGCTTTTTGTCAAATTGAAGGAAAATATTGACCTCATCCGACAGGGATGGCAGGCCATTAAAGCAGAGGAGCCGAATCGCAAGGAGAAAATCCAAACTCGAATTCGGGGGCATTTTTCCCAGTGGATGGATGAACATGCCTTTGATGCAAATCGTTTTGAGCAAGAACTGATTTACTACTTTGAGAAATTAGACATCAATGAGGAGCTAGTTCGCTTGGATACCCATCTTGACTACTTCATGAAATGCATGGATACCGAAGTGAGTCAAGGGAAGAAGTTAGGATTTATCAGCCAAGAAATTGGCCGTGAGATCAATACCATCGGCTCCAAGGCTAACGATGCTGGTATTCAAAAGTTGGTCATCCAAATGAAGGATGAACTGGAAAAGATTAAAGAGCAATCGTTGAATGTGCTGTAAGGTCAATAAGTCAACAGACAGACAGTCCACGGTCCACAGCGCACTTTCTTGAACGGCAAGCTTTAATCTCATCCATTGATAGGCGCAGTTGCGATACTATAAAAAAAGGCCTCGCAAATGTGCGGGGCCTTTTTTGATTCACATTTTTTGAGCTTCTGCTGCTCACGCGATTTGCTGATTGAGCAAAAAAAAGACCCGATTTGCATCGGGTCTTTTTATTATCCAAGTTTGAATCGGATAGGTAATCTCATTCGCGTACGAACTGGCTTACCTCTTTGCTTACCAGGCTCCCACTTAGGGGCACTCTTAACAATTTTTACCGCTTCCTCGTCGCAACCTCCGCCGATACCTCTCAAGACTTCAACGTCTTGAATGGATCCATCGGTGTTGATTACGAAAACCACGATTACTGTACCTTCTACACCCATTCTTCTCGCTTGAGTTGGGTATTTAAGGTTATCAGAAAGATATTTGTTCCAGCCAGACATTCCCCCAGGAGGGTTAGGCTGTGTTTCTACTACGTCAAAGATAACATCGGCTTTTTCTTCCTCGATTACTACCTCCTTGATGGCTACTTCTTTGATAACGGTAGTTTCTTTTACGTCTACGTCAAAGTTCACATCGATTTTCTCTTCGATTTTCACCTCATCTGGAATCTCTTGGATCACAGGCTGCTCCATTGGTGGTGGTGGCGGCGGTGGTGGTGGCTGCTGAGTGATGGGCACATCTACGATGTCTTCGAAATTATCGGCGGCGTCACCTAGATCTTTTAGTGCGGCGTCATCGTAAGTCTTGTATTCGAAGGCAGCCAGAGTGAGACCAACTGCTACTGCAAGGCCAAAGTTGGTAAACATACCCACACTTTTGGTCAAGTCAGCTTTAGGAGTCTTTTTTGCTTCCATGATGAATTTTGTTTATTAAAGGTTAATCGGTTTTATTTTCTATAGCAAGTGTAAGAATTATTGGAGATTAATCCAAAATGAATTTACAAGAAGGACGATATAAATATCCAAATAATCCTGAAAAAACCCCTAACACATTGATAGCTAGATCATTTAAATCAAAGCTTCTGTAAGGAATTAGGTGTTGAGCGGTTTCCAATCCAATGCTTGGTAAGAAAGCCAATAGCATGAAGTTTATCCAAAGCTGCTTTTTTTTCCAGATTTCCTCTTTTTTGCGGATGCCCAACCCTGTACCTAGGTAAGCCAGGACAAAAAAGATGATGAAATGGATGATTTTATCTTGAAAGCTAACTACTGATACATCAGGAAAAGCAGTTCCTGGAGTAAGCATGGCAAGGCAACAGGCACTCAACCATCCTCCAAACCAGACTATTCGGCGCATGGGAATTTATTCTCCGATAAGCTCCTTGTAAGCTGCTGCATCCAAAAGATCAGCTGGAAGAGGTCCGGTTAGTTTAACTTTTACCATCCAACCTTCGGTGTAGGGAGCGTCGTTGACAAGCTCTGGGGAAGATTCCAATTCATCGTTAAGTTCAAGGATCTCTCCAGTTACCGGCATAAATAGGTCAGAAACAGTTTTTACCGCTTCCACAGTTCCAAATACCTCGCCTGCTTCAAGCGTTTCTCCTAGGGTTTCAACTTCTACATAGACGATGTCTCCCAGCTCTTTTTGAGCAAAGTCAGTGACGCCAATGGTGGCAATATCTCCGTCGATTTTGACCCACTCGTGGTCTTTGGTGTACTTAAGTTCTACTGGAAAATTCATGATGATTTTTTTAATTCTCTCAAAATTAAAAGTATTCGGGAGAGATTGAAATCTATTGGGATAAATTAAATCTCAATTGCCCTCCAAATGCAGTATTTGATCTTCTGTAAGCGGTGGTGACACGTGGATCATTGACTGTTCGCTCAAAGTATAGCGTCAAATTCAAGCTTCGATTGATGACATAACTGAGCGTAGGTCTAAATTGGAAGTTGAAGTTTCCATTGGTCACGGTTGCCTTTTCCTCTATTTTTCGTTGCACCTGCTGCGTACTTCCAATCTTCGTATCCAAGCGCATTTGCAGGTCATTCTTCAATACTTTTTGTTGGCCACCAATTTTGAATGGAATTTTTACGCCCGCCTTGGTGTAGGAGAGGGTCAATCCAAAATCACTGCTTGACTGCTCAGTAATCTGTGAGTT
>CAMCBC010000026.1 GCA_945872775.1 Spirosoma fluviale
CCCGCAACAAATGACAATCAATATCAGTATTCGGTTAATTACAACTTTCCGTGCCATATTTAGCTTTCTCTAGGTGAAACTCCAGTTGATCTTGTTTGGAATTACAAGCCAAAACCGACAAAAACCCCAATAAAATACGCGCAGCCAGCTTCAACTTTTTACTCATCTTATCCTTTTAAACCAGGATCATGGTACTGGTAAAGTAATGAACCCATTTACCATTTTCCTTTTTGAACACAGAAAGATGAGAACCTTCTTCGGCCATGTATAAGAACGCATATCGGTAATCTTGTAAAAACACAGGTTTGGAAATGGTCTTATAGCTCATATATTTCTTCAATTTCATATCAAGTTCGATTCTTTCCGGCGCACCTATAGCAGTATAAAAAGCTTTTGACAAACTGTCGTACCGCCCCTTTTCAGAAGAGACTTTCACTCCCGCCGGAAACATGTCCTGTTGGAATTGGAAAGCTTGCTTCCCTTCCCTGCAAATCTTTTCTGCATCTACTTCTGTGAATACATCCTTGAAAGAGACTTTTGGACGAAAGTCACTTTCCAAACTCAGCAAACCTTCGGCCGTGCAAGCATCAAGCCAAGGGATTTGCCAATTCTCCTCCGCTTCTGCAAATACGATGACTTCTTCGCCTCGGCTGAGTTCCCATTCGAAGACGGCATTCATCAACTCATTGATCTCCTGCTCTTCTCTTGTAGCACAGCTGAAAAAGAAGATGGAAGACATCATTAGAATTGAAAAATTTAGTAGCTTAATCACAGGCTTTTTCTCCTTCAGGAACTGTTCCATAATAATTTCCATTGTATAGTTCTGCCCCAATTCTGTTGGTGATTCTTTCTCGATCTTCATCTGACAATTTCATAAACACTTCCGTTTTGAATAATCCTCCCCAAACAAATGCTTTATAAAATCTATCGGAATACCTCTTGGACCTCGTCCAAACTAGTTATAAATATATAGCTACTAATTTTTCTCTATTAAATCCTTACAAGATCCTGTGGTATAAATTTGCACACCAATTCCTTTGATGTTTTTTTCCTTACTTGACCAATCGTCACTACTCACTAGAATCAATGTTTTTTCAAATAAAAAGGGGTCATTTTCAAACCAAAAAATAAATGGAATTTCACTTTCTTCTAATAGGGTAAGTGTATCTAAACGAAGGTTAGCCTTATCAATACTATAAATTTCATTATACATTGGAGGGCCTGGATGATGGATAAATTTTAATTCAATACATGAATCTTTCAATAAAGGATATTTCTTTTTGAAAATTTCATCCTTAAGTTCTTCATCCTTAAATGTCCATCTCCTTAGACTTTTTTCAACATCTCTATGTTCACTATTAAAAATAACAAGTACTGTATCTTGAGGATTACTTCGCCTATAATAACCGATACTATTGCCCTCTTTATAATTAGTTGACACTACTTTTATTTGACAAATGCCTTCTAATTCAACCCCGAAACAAATGACAATCAATATCAGTATTCGGTTAATTACAACTTTTCGTGCCATATTTAGCTTTCTCTATGTGAAACTCTATTTGATCTTTTTGTTCGGCTGTTTTATTGTTCCAAGCTCTCACATCTTCATCCTTAAGTCCTTCCCACGCCAAGGCTTTATAAAAATCTTTCGGAATACCTGCTGGATATGCCCAAGGACTCAAAAAATCATTAAGCCCCAAATATCCCAACTGAGGATGAATTAACTCAAGCATGTTTGCCATTTTATCAACCCAATAATCTGCCATATAACTATGATGAATATCCTCGACTCCAAAAAATTGACGGGTATATACTTCGAAAGTCTCTTTAAATGATAAATCACTGTCTTCCAGTCCTTGAGTATTGAGGGCTCTATACATTTCCGCATGGATCATTTCATGAACAATAGTTCTTGCTACTTCTAAGGCCGATCTATTCATTCTATCTACATTAAAAGTAATCTCTATTGGCTGATTAGGCCCTTTATACCATGTTTGACCATTTGCTGTAACACTTTTTGTGGTCCCTATTTTTAATAGTACGTCAAATTCTGTTCCAAGGCCTTCAAACTTTGAGGCGAGATCTTTGAAGCCATTTATTGATAGTAATTTTTCATAAATGCAGTCTGCAGCTGTCTCTTTAAAACTAGGGTCTTTGATAATCTGAACTTCTTTCCCATCCCCTCCTGCCCCAACTCCATCATCCAAGCAGGCATCGTGGGCATCAGCACTTCTTGCGGAATCACAGCTCGCTGACCCGCAAGTAGTATGGCTAAATACCTCAAACACGACCACCCCATTGAAACTATACACCCAATACCAGTCGATGCAAAATTCTGTTCGTAGCGCTTCAGCATCCAGGCGAGACTTACCTCCACCTTCCCTTTGCAGTGCTACTACCCGACCATCGGCTTGGATTCCATCTAGAGGTCGCGCCACAAAATCAGACCATAAATAGGTCAAGTCTTTCGATTTGACTCCTGCCAAAAATCCCTCGACCAAGAGGACTTCGTTGCGGAGGAGAAATTCTAGTTCCTTACCCGCTAGTTCCAACATCCCCCCGCGAATTACCTGACCTCTCTCGTCCAACTCAAAGACAAATCGTCGCAGATACCCTGCTTCGTACCTCACCTGAACCTTTCGGTGCGCAGGTACAATCAGCATTCGCCCACCTGCATGGATTTTTGCTCCCGCCCAAAAAGGAAAAATTTCCTGCTCCGTTTGGATTCGGAAAGAAGAGTTTACTTGCTTGGGCTTCTCCTGAGTGTAAAACTCCTTCGCCATAGGAATTGGATCCACCGCATTGATCGGCAGCACGGGTGCTGCGTCGTCTAAACTACAGGACCAGAGCCCGAAAAGAAGCAGTCCGATTGGTGAAATTGATTTGAAAAGTGAATTCATAAAAAATGAGTTTAAAAACTTTGAATTTAAATATGACAATTAAAAATTAAATTAAGACTATTTTACTAAATTTATTTTTCTTTGATTTTAATATTTCATGCAATAGCTAATTTTTTGGAATTAAAGGGAACAAAAAGCACCACTTGGACCGAAAAAAATGCCGGAATTTCCTACCCTTCTTTTGGCCTAGACCCCTAACTTAGTTTAGCACCTAGTTCTTTCACGCTAGTAGTTTTTATCCAAAAAAACCTATTTTCGAATTTCCACACTGCCATCAGCAAATAACCCGCCCAATAGACCCCATGAAAAAAATCATCCTTCCCCTCCTCTTTATTGCTACTTCTGCCCTCGGTCAGTCCAAGCTTCGTCCCAGCATTGACCAGAAAGCCCAGGGAGTAGAATCCAAAGTCATCGAATGGAGACGGGATTTTCACCAGCATCCCGAACTAGGAAATCAGGAAGTGCGTACCGCCAAAATCGTCGCTGCTCACCTCCGCTCACTAGGCATGGAAGTGACTGAAAACGTAGCGGTCACTGGCGTAGTAGGAGTTCTTCGTGGTGCCAAGCCAGGACCTATGGTGGCCCTTCGTGCCGATATGGATGCCCTTCCCGTAACGGAGCGGGTAGATCTTCCCTTCAAATCCACCGTCACTGCCACCTACAATGGGCAGCAAACCGGCGTGATGCATGCCTGTGGACACGATTCCCACACAGCCATCTTGATGGGTGTAGCCGAAGTATTGGCAGCCCATAAAAATCAATTGGAAGGTTCGGTGAAGTTTATCTTCCAACCAGCCGAAGAGGGCGTCACTGAAGTACCCATGGCTGGAGCCGAATTGATGGTGAAAGAAGGAGTAATGCAGGACGTGGACGCTATCTTCGGACTTCACATCTGGGCACAGGTGGAAGCAGGTAAAATCGGCTACCGCCCTGGACCTGCCATGGCAGCAGTAGACATTCTAGGAATCAACGTGCATGGCACCCAGTCGCATGGTGCCTCTCCTTGGTCTGGGGTGGATCCTATCGTCACGTCTGCGCAGATCATCTCTGGCCTGCAGACCATCCTTTCACGAAGCGTCAACGTCACCGAAAACCCAGCAGTAGTGACCGTAGGCGCCATCCATGGAGGCATCCGCCACAACATCATCCCTGAAAAAGTAGAGCTAATCGGCACCATCCGTACCTTTGGCGACGAACAGCAAGCGCTCGTGCACCGAAGAATCAACACGATCGCCACCAATATCGCAGAAAGTGCAGGTGCCAAAGCAGAGGTCACCATCACCAAACTCTATCCTTCCACGGTGAATGACGAGGCCCTAACTGCAACTATGATTCCTTCACTTACAGCAGCAGCTGGAAAAGAAAATTTGATTTTGATGGACCCGATGACGGGCTCGGAAGACTTTAGCTTTTTCCAAAAGGAAAAGCCCGGCGTATTTGTGTTCTTGGGCGGCATGAAGCCAGGAGCTGATCCCCTCAAAACCCCTTCCCACCACACCCCTGACTTCTACTTGGATGAAAGCGGATTTACCTTGGGTGTCCGCGCCTTGAGTTACCTGGTGGTGGATTACATGGGAATGAAGAAATAGGCTAATCTAGCCTACGAACTAGTTCGAAGAAAATTTGACTCATGAGGGGTTCTGCTAGGCCAGCTGCAGCAATCACATCCTGAAGTGATACCTGATGGATTTTTCCAGGGACACCTAGGTCCGTGATGGCGGACAAGCCAAACACTTCCATCCCTGCATGGCAGGCCACAAGAACCTCCGGCACAGTGCTCATGCCTACCGCATCACCGCCGATCGTACGCAGGTAACTGTATTCGGCAGGAGTCTCCAAGTTTGGGCCCTCCACACCGCAATAGGTTCCTGTGTGCAGCTTGATGCCTTTTTCCTTTGCGATCTGCACCGCTAACTCAATCAAACGAGGGGAATAGGGTACGCTCATGTCCGGAAATCGTGGCCCCCATTCTTCGTAATTTTTTCCGCGCAAAGGGTTCTCAGGAAACAAGTTGATGTGGTCCCGAATCACCATGACCTCTCCAACGGCTTGCTCAGGATTCAATCCTCCCGAAGCATTGGACACCAGTAGGGTCTGTACTCCCAGGCCCCTCATCACGCGAATGGGAAAAGTAACTTCCTTCATGGAGTAGCCCTCGTAGTAGTGAAAACGACCTTTCATGGCCAAAACTGGCTTGCCTCCCAAGGTGCCGAAAAGCAAGGTGCCGCTGTGGCTTTCAACCGTAGAAATTGGGAAGTGGGGAATATCCTGATAGGGAATTTCAAGTTCTACCTGGATTTGGCTAGCCAAGTTTCCTAAACCCGTCCCTAGGATAATTCCGATTGCGACTGGATTGGAATGAATCCCTTGAATGTAGGCCGTAGCCTGTTCCACTTGCTGCTTGTAGTCCATCTAAAAATTAGTTTATGCGGTTCAAAGATAGGAGTTTGAAAAATTGTTCGAACTTTTCAGGGTACTTGTGTGTATAAAGGAGATAAAATTCACCCCAATGATCCAGATTATTGTCAGTACCAACCGGTTAAATTCAGTTTCAAGCACGATCGCTACCCAGTACCAACAGATTTTAAAGGAAAAAGGAACTTCCTCTGAGATTCTTTATTTATCCGACTTGCCCGCAGATTTTACGGCTACTGCATTGTACGAAAACAATGGGAAAAATCCGGAATTCAACGCCTTTCATGATCGTGTCAAGCAAGGAAAAAAGTACGTGTTTATTGTTCCCGAATACAACGGGTCCTTTCCAGGAATCCTAAAAACATTCATTGATGGGATGACCTATCCCAATTCATTCTTAAATAAAAAATGTGCCCTAGTTGGGCTTTCTTCAGGAATTGGCGGGGGTGGCATCGCTATGAGCCACCTTACCGACATCTTCCATTACCTGGGTATGCATGTTCTTGCTCTCAAGCCTAAACTGGCTAAGATAGAGCAAAATATGTCAGATAACCTGCTCACCAACAGGCTGTATGTAGAACTACTACATACCCAGGCTGACATGCTGCTCGACTTCTAGGACTTAGTCCACGTTGTCGTGCAGGAACCGATTGTTTCCTAAAATTTCGTTTTCCTCGTTTAGGTTAAACTTGCTTAGTCCAGATTCCGAGCTGTGCTGCGGTTCATTGAGAATCACATTTTTACGCTGGTAAGCAGGCACCACCATTTGTTCAGACAAGTCATCAGAAGCAGTGGTTAGCGCACGGCCTCCTTTGAGTTTCTCGAATCTTTCGTGAGCTCGCTGTATGGCTTTCATCTTCATTTGCTCGTAGTAATCATTCGCAAATACTGGCGGAGTTGGTTGTTGCGGTTCAACAGGAGAAACTACAGAAACAGGCTGCTCCTGGTAGAGATTATGCACTATTTTTTCTTCCTCCACTGGCTCTTCCACAAGGAACGTTTCAGCAACGGGTTGAATATCAAAAGAGAATTCTTCTTCTTTTACTTCATCTACTACTTCGGAGATTTCCACTGCTACGGTAGGCTTGGGAAAGGAAAAAGTAAAGGTGGTTCCTTCAGCAATAGGCTCCTCAATTACTTGTGCTGACTTACCAGAATCCAAATCAATCACTGTTTTGATCTGCTCTGGAGCAGGAGTAGGAGTAGGAACTTCTGGGCTAGCAAACGCAGAAACCGGTGCTACATTCAGTTTTGTAAGTGGCACATTCGCAAGTCTATCCATCTCAAAGCCAGTAGCAATGACAGTTACACGGATTGCTCTACCCAATTCAGGATCAATACCCTGACCAAAAATAACCTCTGCATTGTCTCCTGCTTTTTCCTGGATGTATTCCGTGATGTCACTCAATTCGTCCATGGAAAGCTCCTCTTCCTCACCAGAAATAATGGAGAGCAAGATTTTTTGAGCTCCTTTGATATCTACATTGTTGAGCAAAGGGGAAGAAATAGCAAGACCAGCTGCACGGATCGCACGACCTTCGCCTTCTTCGGTAGCCGAACCCATTACGGCTGCACCGGCATCTTTCATCACCGTTTTCACGTCTTCAAAATCCACGTTTACATCCTGATGGATCGTGATGATTTCAGCAATGGAACGGGCTGCAGTACTCAAAATGTCATCTGCTTTGCTGAAGGCAGTACGGATGGCTAAGTTGCCATAGATTTCTCGCAACTTGTCATTCAGAATCACGAGTACGGTATCGCAATTTTCACGAAGCGCCTCAATACCCGCCTGTGCTACCGCCATCTTCTTCTTGCCTTCAAACATGAAGGGGGCAGTCACAATACCCACGGTAAGGATATTCAATTCTTTAGCAATTTTGGCAACTATCGGTGCGGCACCCGTACCTGTACCTCCACCCATACCTGCAGTGATAAATACCATTTTGGTGTTGTCGGCAAGGAGTTCGCGGATTTCGTCCTCTGTTTCCAAGGCTGCGCGTCGTCCTTGTTCTGGATTAGCACCTGCACCAAGTCCCTCCGTCAAGTTGGCACCTAACTGGAGTCTCAACGGAACAGGGCTAGACTTCAAGGCCTGGGCATCGGTATTGACCACGACGAATTCTACATCCTTAATTCCTAAGCCATACATGTGGTTGACGGCATTGCTGCCACCGCCACCCACACCAATGACTTTAATGATGGATTTTTGGTTTTTAGGGAGATCAAATCTGTAATCTTTCATGTTATCTGACATAATTATAAGTGGTGAATTTATTTTTAGGCTAGGGTACGCTTTGGGTGATTTATAGGGGTTAAATTTTAATTTCCGTAGGCTGTATCATCTCCGATATCGTCTGAAATAATGCCTTTCAAACGCTCGCCGATGTTTTTAAAGAAATCCTTAGAAATCTTGTCTCTGGTTACTACTTGCTTTGGCTTCACCCCCGAATTTGCGCGGCGATTTTGGTAGATCTCCTCTCGCATGTCTAGAGACTTGAACCCTGCCAATACCAATCCAACGGTGGTGGCATACATGGGGCTCTTGACATCTTCGAGCACTGATTTTCCAAGGTGCTCATTTGGAAAACCGATACGGGTATCCAATCCCGTCATGTATTCGAATAGCTGCGAGATAAACTGCATTTGAGAGCCTCCTCCAGTAAGGACAATCCCTCCTGCCAACTTCTTGTAGTAGCCACTCTGCATGATTTCGTTTTGAACGATTTCGATGATCTCTTCCATACGTGCTTGGATGATGGAAGCGAGGTTGCGAATGGAAATTTCCTTAGGGGCTCTATTTTTTAATCCAGGGATGGATACAATTTCGTTGGGATTTGCCTCTGCTGCGATAGCCTTTCCAAAACGAGTCTTCAGGAGCTCCGCTTGGTTTTGCATCAGCATGCAACCTTCCTTGATATCGGCAGTAATGATGTTGCCTCCTAAAGGAATGACTGCGGTGTGACGGATGATGTTTTCATAGAAAATGGCAATATCCGTAGTTCCTCCTCCGATATCGATCAAACACACACCTGCTTCCTTTTCCTCCTCACTCAAAACAGATAGGGAGCTAGCAAGGGGCTCAAGAATCAATTGCTTGGAACTTAGCTGTGCACGCTTCACGCACTTGTTGATGTTGTTGATGGCCGTAGTCTGGGCGGTGATGATATGGAAATCAGCCTCCAAACGGTTGCCGGACATACCTACAGGATCCTTGATGCCACCTTCGTAGTCGACGGTATAATCCTGGGGCATCACGTGAATGATGCTATTGCCTGGAGGCACGACGATGTTGTGCATGTCTGCAGTCAGACGCTGCACATCCTCCACGGTGATTTCATCCTCTGTAGGCTGGCGCATGATGCTTCCATGCATGATCTTGCTCTGAATGTGCTGACCAGCAATGCCTACAATCACTTCTGCAATGTCGACTTCAGCCATATTGGCACATTCCTCAACCGCCTTTCCTATAGCGGCAACGGTTTTATCGATGTTGGTCACGATCCCTCGCTCCACTCCATCCGATACGGCCTTGCCCATGCCAAGAACTTCCAGCTTGCCAAATTCATTTTTGCGGCCAATGATGGCGCAGATTTTGGTCGTTCCAATGTCCAGACCTACAATTAGTTTGTCGTTTTCCATATCCAAGCGTTATTCACAAACAATTTGATTTTTATATTTTACACTGATCCGCTGGTAGGCGTCCCAGCCTTTTCGAGGCAATATTTCTTTGTAGAGTAATGCGATTCGTTCAAACTTGCTCTCGTAATCTCGAGCATCTCCAAATTCAATCACCTGCTTTCCTACTTGCTGGTGAATGCGAATGTCATTTCTCCCGTTAATCTCCAATTCGGTTACTTGAGCACTCCAAAATTTGTCCTGCGAGATAAATCGTATCAAAGGAATCAATTCCGGCATCGCATCCAGCCTTCCTTGATCCATCAAGGACCCGATGTAAGCTCCTTGAATAATCAATACCCGGCTCGTGTAGCTGGGAGAGGTTGCGATCAGCAATCCCTCTTTGGTGATGTATCCATCGGCAGTCTCTGGCCTAGCGATTCGGGCCATGGGTTCGTGCTGGGTCAAACTCAACTTTAAGATTCCCTGCTGATCCACGGAAGCCTCCACCGTACGAATAAAGGGATGTCCCAACAACCGCTTTTCGATATCCTTCAAAGGGATTTCTTGCATGGGAAGCCCCTTCTTCAATTCTGGAAAAGAAGCAGAAAGGATGGTTAAAATCTCTTTTTCTTCCACAAAATATACCCCGCTAACCGCCTCCAAGTCTATCGCAATGCTGCGGAAAGCCTTACTTAGGTTTTGCTTTTCTACAAATCCAATGTATCCCCCTGCGACGAGGCAGAGCACCACAATTCCAAGTACTTTTTTCACCTTTGCCTTGTTCATCTTTGCGTAGGATTAGGTCTAGAATTGGTCCATTCGGCGATACCGGGCACGAGCCTGTCAATATCTCCAGCGCCTAAGGTGACCAGCACCTCTGGATCGGAAGCTTTCAAGAAGTCCATTACCTCGCTTTTCGGGATGCAAACCTTCTTGGCAGCCTGGATGCCTTCCAAAAGCATCTCAGACTCCACACCAGGAAGCGGTAGCTCCCTAGCAGGATAGATGGGTAAAAGCACCACCTCATCCGCAAGCGAAAGGCTTTCTGAAAATCCAGGAGCAAAATCACGGGTACGGGTAAATAAGTGCGGTTGGAAAATCACCGTTAACCGTTGGGAAGGATACATGGCGCGTACTGAACTCAAGCAAGCCTTGATCTCTTCTGGATGATGCGCGTAGTCATCAATGTATATCTTTCCTGATTGTGAGGAGTGAATCTCAAAGCGCCGCTTGACGCCAAGGAAGGTCTTGATTCCCTCACGAACCTGCACTTCACTGACTCCATGATTCAATGCGATGGCAATGGCAGCCAAGGCGTTTTCCACATTGTGAAATCCAGGAATAGACAATTCCAAGCCCTTAATTTGATTTTTTTTACCGATGTAATCAAACACGAAAGAGTTCGGCTTGGCAATAATATTTTCGGCATGAATACCGTCCGACCTAAGCCCATACTCTCGCAATCTGGCCAAAGCATTGACCTGATTCCCCAAGCGATAGTGTGCATGACTTTGAATGTATATTTTCCCCTTTTTATCCACTAATGACAAAAACTGACGGAAGCCTTCTAGAATGGTTTGCTCATCCCCATAGATATCCAAATGGTCTGGATCTGCACTGGTCAATACCGCTTCGTTTGGATGTAAATGAAGGAAGGAACGGTCAAATTCATCTGCTTCTACCACCACGACCGCCTCTTTGGACTTCCCTGAAAGGATCAGGTTGCTGTTGTAGTTCTGCGTAATTCCTCCCAAGAAGGCAGTAACTGGTTTTCCGGCAGACTTCAACAAGTGCGCAACCAGGGAAGAGGTACTGGTTTTGCCATGCGTACCTGCCACTGCAATCGTGTATTGGTCCTTGGTGATCATCCCCAATACCTCGGCTCTTTTCTTAATCTGGAATCCCTGCTGGAAAAAATGGAGCAGTATGCTATCCTTTGGAATAGCGGGAGTCCATACGACCAAGACCTCTTCAGGAGTTGATCTAAATTGGGAAGGTACTGAATCTACGACATCGGTAAAAATGACCTGCATGCCTTCTGCTTCCAAGGCATCCGTCAAGGGTGAAGGGGTCTTGTCGTAACCCGCCACGGCATAGCCTTCCTGCTGAAACCAGCGCGCCAAGGCACTCATGCCTATGCCGCCGATTCCGAGGAAAAATACGCTATGTATTCCTTTAAATGTCATTTTAGAAGTAATTCAAGTTCGGTTACAAGGGCATTTGCCGCATCCGGCATGGCCATTTTTTTAATTGCAGTTGCAAGCGCCAGGCCCTTATCCTCCTGCTGAAGCAACTCATCGATGTAATTTTTAAACTGTTCCACCGCAAGCGCATCTGGAAGAAGCACTGCCGCCCCTTGATTCACGCAAGCCGTTGCATTTTTCGTTTGGTGGTCCTCCGCCACATTGGGCGATGGAATAAAGATCACCGGTTTGCCTACCAAGCAAAGCTCAGAGACCGATAGTGCTCCCGCACGAGAAACAATCACATCTGCAGCAGCATAGGCCAGGTCCATCTCGCGGATAAATTCATGCAAGTGAATATGCGTCAAGCCTGCAGTGGACAAGGCTGCTTCCATCTCCTTGAAATAAAATTTACCAGACTGCCAGAGTACCTGATAGCCTTCTTTTTCCAAGTCCACCATGTGCTTGAGCATGGCCAAGTTGAGCGTTCGGGCTCCCAAGGATCCTCCCAAAACCAAAATGGTCTTGCGGCTAGAATCCAAGCCAAATTTTTGTTGCCCAAGCTCATTTTTACCGGCTAGGTCCAACAGATCTTTTCGCACTGGGTTGCCGGTAAGCTTAATTTTTTCCTTGGGGAAGAAGCGTTCCATCTCTGGATAGGCCACACAAATTCGTGCTGCCTTCTTTGCCAAGATCTTATTGGTCAAGCCCGCATAGGAATTTTGCTCCTGCAAGAGGGTAGGAATGCCTTTGGACTGCGCAGCATAGAGCACCGGTCCACTTGCATAGCCTCCCACACCTACTACTGCTTGCGGCTGAAATTCATTGACGATACGAGAAGCCATGCGAAGGCTTCTCCACAGTTTAATGGGGAAACTCAAATTGGCGAGGGTCAACTTTCGTTGAAGTCCAGCCACTGGAAGCCCTTGAATCGGGTAGCCCGCCTCTGGAACTTTCTGCATCTCCATTTTGCCTTCAGCACCCACAAATAGAATCTCCGAGTCTGGATGTTTTTCCATCCAGGCGTTGGCAATGGCTAGGGCCGGGTAAATGTGCCCGCCGGTGCCTCCACCACTTATGAGAATTCGATATGTTGCTTCAGTTTTGATAAGGTGTCCTTTATGCAGTTCGTAATTGATTTCCTTTTTTGGTGATCTCAGAAGCAGCCATTGCCTCATCCTGATGGTCTCCACGGCTCACACTCAAGATAATCCCAAGTGCAGTACCGGTAAATATCAAAGAGGTTCCCCCCATACTAAGTAGCGGAAGAGGTAGACCCGTAATCGGCCCCAGTCCTACCGCCACGGCCATGTTGACCAGGGCTTGGATGACTAGGGCAAAGCTCAAGCCTGCGGATAGCAAGCCTCCGAAGGCCTTGTTGGAATTGGCTACGATGCGCATTCCTCGGTAGAGCAGCGCGAGGTACAGGAAGAGTACAGATACTCCGCCAACCATGCCGTATTCCTCCAAGATGATGGCATAGATAAAATCTGAATAGGGATGTGGAAGGGTATTTCGCTGCTCGCTATTTCCTGGTCCTTTACCCGCAATACCACCCGTAGCGATAGCGATGTAGGACTGCTCTGCTTGAAAAGGCACCTTGCTATCGTCATCCTTTGAATCCATAAAGGTTTCAATTCGAGAAAGGAAGGTGTCTTTCCGTTGCCCTGCGAGAATAGCTACCGAAAGTCCAATGATTCCAACCATCACCACCAATGCCAAGTGCTGCACAGGTACTCTTCCGATAAACATGATCAGCAAACAAGTAATCAGCAGTAAAATAGCCGTGGACATATTGGCCATACCAATCAGAGCAGTGATCACACCAATGGAAATGAAAATGGGAAGCAGCGTTCCTGCAATGTCATTGATGTTATTTTGTCGCTTGGCTAGCATGGCTGCCAAGGCAGCGATCAAGGAGAGCTTCGCCAAATCCGAAGGTTGGAAGGCTTGATTAATTACTGGAATTACCAACCAACGATTGGCCTCGTTGATATTGGAACCAAACAAATAGGTGACCACCAACAGCGGGATAGACAAAAACATAAATAGCCTTGCGTAGAGGGCATATTTTCGGTAAGGGATTTTGTGTGCCAGCCACATCACGACCAAGGAAGCTAATACGAGCTTGGAATGCTTGAAAAGGTACTGCTCCGTATCCACCTCTTTTGCTGCATACACCAACGTGCCTGTAGCAGAATACACCACCAGAATGCTAAACATAGATAGCAAAATCACGATGGCCCAAATGATTGGGTCACCCTTGAATTGCTCATCTATCCATGCCTTTAGCTGATTCATGCGCTTTGTTTTTGAAGTAATGCGGCCACGGCTGCTTTAAATTGATCTCCTCGATCTTCGTAATTCTTAAATAGGTCAAAACTGGCGCAAGCAGGAGATAAAAGCACTACCTCTTGATCTTCAGCCAGTTCCTGCGCCCAGGCTACTGCCTGTCGTAGATCTTGCGTTTCCCGGATTTGTGCGATATGCGGTGCAAAAGCCGTTTTCAATTTTTCATTGTTGGTGCCCAAACAGATCAAAGCTTTCACTTGACCATTCCCCACCAATGGGGTCAACACAGCATAGTCATTCCCTTTATCTACTCCACCTGCAATCCAGATCATGGGGGCCTTGTAGCTGCCTAGTGCATAAAACGTGGCCTCCACATTGGTACCCTTGCTGTCATTGATGTAGCGTACCCCGTCAAGCACACGAACGAGTTCCATGCGATGGGCCGCATTTTTGAAAGTTTGGTAACCGCTGAGCAGCTGTGCTTCGTTCAATCCAGCTAAGAGTGCAGCTACCCCAGCACCCAGGGCGTTGAGCAAGTTGTGCTTTCCTTGGATGGTCAAATCAGCTACTTGGATAGTTGCTGTGGTACCCGCTACTTCAAATACCAGTGATTCGCCCCCACTAAATCCACCTTGACTTGGTTTTTGGACTAATGAAATTCTATAGATCGAAGCCTGAACTGGCGCACGATCAATACCCGTCTTCGAAAAAGGATCTTCCAAGTTGAGAATGGCCGCATCCCTCTGGTCCATATTTTTGAATAAGGCCATCTTGGAATCGATGTAGCGCTCCATCTGGTAGTGGTAGCGATCCAAGTGATCTGGAGTAATGTTGGTCAGTAGCGCGATGTGTGGCTTCAAACTTTCTAGGCCATCGATTTGGAAACTGGAAATCTCAATCACCCACCAAGCATGATCTCCTTCGAGTAATTGTCCAGCCCAGCTCTTGCCTACATTTCCAGCAAGTCCTACATCCCATCCTGCTTCCTTCAGTAGGTGGTAAGTCAATAAGGTGGTGGTCGTTTTTCCATTCGTTCCGGTGATCGCAATCACCTTCCCTTTGCTGTATCGGCTCGCAAATTCAAGTTCGTCCACCACAGCAATGCCCTTTTGCATGGCCTGCTGCACCACCGCAACGGTACTCGGAATACCAGGACTTTTGATGATCAAGTCGGCAGCTAAAATGCGCTCCTCGTCGTGCTTGCCTTCTTCAAATTCAATCCCTGCTGTCTGCAGCTGCACTTTGCGTGCCTCCCCGATGTTGCCTCCATCGGAAACAAAAACAGCATAGCCTTCCCTCTTGGCGAGCAATGCTGCTCCCAACCCACTTTCTCCGGCTCCAAGGACGACTAACCGCTTCATGAAGATTACCTCAGTTTAAGGGTGGCTAATGTGACTACTGCAAGAAGAATTCCTACAATCCAAAAACGACTAACGATCTTGGATTCATGAATTCCTTTTTTCTGGTAATGGTGGTGAAGTGGGGACATCAGAAATACCCGCCTTCCTTCTCCATATTTTTTCTTCGTGTATTTAAAGTAGGCCACCTGAATCATGACGCTTAGACTTTCCACTAGGAAAATACCGCACATCACAGGGATAAGAAGTTCTTTGCGAAGCGTCAAGGCCAGCACGGCAATGACACCGCCCAGCATCAGCGATCCCGTATCGCCCATAAAAACTTGGGCAGGGAAGGAGTTGTACCATAAAAATCCCACGCAGGCTCCAACAAATGCGGCCGTAAAAATCACCAGCTCACCGGAGTTAGGGATGTACATGATGTTGAGGTATTGTGAAAAAATGGCGTTACCGCTCAAATAGGCAAAAATGGCAATCGCTATACCAATGATAGCAGAGGTCCCTGCCGCCAAGCCATCAATGCCGTCGGTGATGTTAGCTCCATTGGATACGGCAGTGATGATGAAAATAGCCACAAAAATATACAAAACCGGGATCATGGAATCACCTAAGAATCCAAGGAAATCGGCGTAGTTGAGCTCGTTGTTTTTGAGGAAAGGGATAGTCGTTTTCAATGCTTTGACATCCTGGAAAGACGGAGTTTCGATCACGCCACTTTCCACCGATACCGGTGTAGAAAACTCCCGAATCACTACATCGTCGTTGTAATACAGTGTGGCGCCTACAATAATGCCTATTCCAATTTGGCCTACGATTTTGAAACGTCCTTTCAGACCATCCTTGTTCTTACGGAATACCTTGATGTAATCATCCAAGAAACCGATCAATCCCAACCAAACGGTCGTGATCAACAAGAGCTGAATGTAGATATTGTTAAGGTTGGCAAATAGAAGCGTAGGAATCAAGATGGCTGCAATCATCATCAATCCACCCATGGTTGGAGTGCCTTTCTTTTGAGTTTGTCCTTCTAGGCCCAAATCCCGAACGGTCTCCCCAATCTGACGGTTGCGGATCCAGTTGATGATGTGGTGGCCAAAGGTGATCGTGATGACCAGCGACACCAGAGCCGCCATGCCTGCACGGAAAGAAATGTAGCGAAACACCCCAGTTCCTGGGATGTCCAACACACGATCTAAGTAGTCAAATAGAGAATACAGCATGTTAAGTTCCTGTCAGTTGAGTCAACAATTCCGTTACGACTTCGGCATCATCGAAATGATGCTTTACGCCTTTAATCTCCTGGTAATCCTCATGGCCTTTGCCAGCAATGAGCACGATATCTCCTTTTTGGGACAGCAAAAGTGCCGTTTTGATGGCCTCTCTTCGGTCTTCAATGGTGAGTGTCTTTCGGAAATCAGTAGGTCCAACCCCCGCTTGCATGTCTTTGAGAATATCGCCTGGCTCCTCAAATCGTGGATTATCAGAGGTGAAAATGGCCTTGGTGCTTTCTGAAACGGCTATTTTAGCCATGGTTGGCCGCTTGGTCTTGTCCCGATTGCCTCCACATCCTACGACCGTGATGAGCTGCTCATTGCCCGTACGGATGGCATTGATGGTCTTGAGCACATTGTCCAAGGCATCGGGGGTATGTGCATAATCCACAATCGCGGTGATGCCTCCGATGGAGATTCGGTCAAATCTCCCCTTCGCTCCTTTAATCGCCGATAATTCCCGGAGTACTTCATCTTCATCCTCGCCCAACAAAACCGCGGTACCGAATACGCCCAATAAATTGGACGCATTGAAGGCACCAATCATGCGGAACCAAATCTGTTTTCCATTTACTTCCACCTCCAAGCCTTCGATGGTATTGGAGAGAATTTTTCCCTTGAAATCTGCAGAAGTCTTGAGTCCAAAAGTTTGTAGGGTACCTCTGCAATTTTGAACCATCACCGATCCACGCTTGTCGTCTCCATTGACTAGTGCAAAGGCATCTTTCGGAAGCTCATCGAATAGCTTTTTCTTCGCTTTGATGTATTCCTCAAAGGTGCCATGGTAGTCCAAGTGGTCGTGTGTGATGTTGGTAAATACCGCTCCAGCCAACTTTAGGCCTGCAATTCGTTCTTGTACAATCGCATGGGAGCTGGCTTCCATAAAGCAATGGGTACATCCCGCATCGACCATTTTGCGAAGCAAGGCCTGTACACTCACCGCATCGGGTGTAGTGTGGGTAGCAGGCAGGATGATATCATTGATTTTGTTTTCAACAGTAGAAAGCAACCCGGTGCTGTAGCCCATGCGAACAAACAACTGGTGCAGCAAGGTCACCGTGGTGGTCTTGCCATTGGTACCTGTGACAGCTACTACCTTAATTTTTTCGGAAGGGTTGCCATAAAAATTAGCTGCCATTATTCCTAGAGCCTTGGCAGAATCTACCACTTGGATGTAAGTAATGCCTTCTGCAAGCACTGCTGGAAGCTGTTCACAAAGGATGGCAGTAGCCCCTTTTTCCAAAGCAAGCGGGATAAAGTCATGCCCATCCACCTGCGTGCCTTTTACGGCTACAAAGGCAGCATTTTCAATGACCTTGCGGCTATCAAAGACCACATCACTGACCCTTCTCTCCATGTCACCATAGGTAGCGGTCAGCGATACTTTGTACAATATGTCTTTGAGCACGTTCATTTATCCAAGTACAAGTTCTATGGTGGTATCCGGGGTCAAGCGTGTTCCAGGACTGATAGATTGGGTTAGGACTTTGCCCTTCCCATTAAAATTCACTTTCAGGCCTTTATTTTCTAGAATATATAATGCATCACGAAGTGACATGCCCGCAACATTGGGTACCACGGCACTTTCAGTTTCTACCAACTGCAGCTGAATCTGACCAGTTTCACCCAAAGAGGCGGCAATCCAATCCTCCTGCGCAGGAGATTTGAGCGGTAACTTGAGGTAATCAAAAATGCCTTGAAGTTCCTCTCCCATTCCTGCAGCGACATAAGGGAATTTTGCGCTAGTCGCTTTCGGTAAAATTTTGGATTGATTCACCACATTCAATTCCAGATCCGTTGCGAAAATCTTATCTGCAATGGCCTTAAATACAGGTGCTGAAACATCACCCCCGTAGGTTGCTGTCCCTTTGGGACTGTCGATCACCACAATCATGCTGTACTTGGGACGGTCAGCAGGAAAGTAGCCCGCAAAACTGGTGTAGTAGATTTCCTGGTAACTCCCGTTGATGATTTTTTGAGCAGTCCCAGTCTTACCAGCAACTTTGTAATTGGGATTTTTAATGTTTTTTGCGGTTCCATTCTCCACTACCCCAAGGAGGAGATCTTGGAGCTGGGTGATTGTTTTGGGCGAAGCAATGGACTCCCGGATCACTTGCGTTTCGAAGGTCTGAATGACTTGAGCACCGTTGCTGACCGACTTCACAAAGAGTGGTTTGACCATTTTCCCTCCATTAGCCACTGCATTGTACAAGGCTAGGGTATGGATGGGATTCAACTTGGATTCGTAGCCAATTGAGATCCATGGGAGTGAGGTTCCGTACCAGGTTTTAGTGCCTGGCTTTTTAAAGAAAGGCTTCCCTTCCCCCATCAGCTGGAGATTCATGGGTTGCGCCAAGCCTACCTTATCGAGGTAGGCCAAAAACTTAGATGGGCTAGAGCCAAAATGCATGTCTACCAATTTGGAAATGGCCACATTGGAAGATTTTTCAAATGCCTGACGGATGGTGATGGTTCCATACCCTCCATTTTTGGCATCGTACATCGGCTGTCTATAGAAGTAATGCACGCCATTTCCAGTTTCAATCAGGTCGTTGGGGCTTACTTTATTTTCTTCGAGCAAGGCGAGCATCGAAACCAGCTTGAAGGTAGAACCCGGTTCAACACTGCCCATATCGCCCACTGCATAATTGTAGCTCTCTACATAGCCAGTTCCGGCGGCATTCTTTTGCAGATTGGAAATCGCCTTTACATGCCCTGTTGCCACTTCCATCACGATTACAGAACCAAACTCGCCCATGGTCACCTTCAGTTGGTCCCGCAAAGCGGTTTCGGCCACATCTTGGATATTCACATCTAGGGTAGTTTGAATGTCGTATCCATCCAGAGGCTTGATGTCTTCTTCATCAAAAAGTGGCTTCCATACCCCGCCGGATAGCCGCTGAAATAATGCTTTTCCACTTTGCCCTTTGAGTTGGGTATTGAAACTGTATTCGATTCCAGAACCGACACCATCTTGATTTAAGGTTCCCAAAGTCCTACTTGCCAAAGAGGTGAACGGCTGGTAGCGTCGATCTATCTTTTCAAAAATCACTCCCCCATCGATTCGGCCCTCTTTAAAAATCGGCCAAGTTCGCATGGTCTGCATCTCTTGGTAGTTGATCTGCTTCCGGTTGATCATCAAGTACTGCTTTTTGTTGGTCCGAGCATCGTTGATCATGCGCTTGTAAGCAGTAGCACTCTTGTCCTTGTAGAAATTGGCCAGCTGCTCAGCCAAGGCATCCAAACCAGACTTATAATCCTCCTCATCCACCACGGTCGGGTCGATGGCCACTTGGTAAAACGGCAGGCTGGTCGCCAACAAACTCCCATCGGAGGCATAGATGTTGCCACGGGTGGCAGGAACTTCTCGGTATTGAAAATTAACTTGAGCTGCCTTGGCCTTCCACTTCTCGCCCTCTACCAGCTGCACCACCGCCACCTTGTAGGGAATGGCGCATGCCGCCAAAGCCACCAGGATGAAGATCACCCGAACTCGGATCACTATGGAGCGTTTGATGTTCACTTTTTAGGAAGTTCTAATTTTACTGGAGGTTGATTCAATTCATAAAGTTCAAAGGCAGCTACACGCTTGGACACTTCTGACTGCATGCTACTTTTCATGTAGTCGGCCTCTAGGGTAGTCACATCTGCACGCATATCTGCCACTTCTTGCTTGGCTTTGTCGATTTCTCGAATTTTATTTTCTGCACGGAGGTTGCTGTAGATGTAGATCAAGGCCAGTAGTGCCACAAAGCCTACGGGAGGAACCAACTGAACAGGTACACCCTCACCTAGGATCTTTTTTACATCTAGCTTTTCTTCCATCCAGGAAAAAATCGTCTTCCCTGAGCGGCCCTTTGGACTGCTCCCTTCTTTCAGCTTGTTCTTGAAGGTGTTCTGACTCATTTTCCTACTTTTTTGGCAATTCTCAATTTGGCACTTCTGGCTCTAGAATTCAGGGCTAGCTCTTCCTCTGAAGCAGTAATCGCTCCTCGGCTAACGGGCTCAAGTGGACGAAGGAGATTTCCATAGAAATCCTTTTCCACCTCTCCTTGAAACTTCCCCTTGGTCATCAAACTTTTGACCAAGCGATCCTCTAAGCTGTGGTAGCTCATCACCACCAGACGACCTTCAGGCTTTAGGAGCTCCACTGCACTGAGCAGCAGCTCTTCCAAAGCCCCCATTTCGTCGTTTACTTCTATTCGCAAGGCTTGAAATACCTGAGCGTAATATTTAAATTCTTTCCCGCGGGGCGCAAAACGCTTTAAAAATGCTGTAAACCCTTCCGTAGTCGTAAAGGGCTTCACCGAACGCTCTGCCACAATGGCCTGAGCGAGGGTCTTGGCATTCTTGATCTCCCCGTACATCCCTAGGATCTTGTGTAGCCTTCCCTCATCCGCAGTTGCAAGCAACTCTTTGGCACTGAGTTCCGCCGACTGATTCATCCGCATGTCCAGATCTCCCTGAAAACGAGTTGAAAACCCTCTTTCTGGAGCGTCTATTTGATGGGATGAAATCCCTAGGTCTGCTAAGATTCCATCTACTTGTTTGATCCCATGCAAGCGCAGGTACCGTTTGATGTCCCTGAAGTTGGCCTGCACGAAGGTGAAGCGAGGATCTTCAGGGGCATTGGCCAAAGCATCGCTGTCTTGATCAAAACCGAATAGCTGTCCTCCTTCCAAACGAGCCAAAATAGCCTTAGCATGACCGCCTCCACCGAAGGTCACATCGACATAGACTCCATTGGGGAGAATAGCCAAGCCTTCAATGCAAGGGTCAAGCATCACTGGGATATGGTAGGCCGGGGTTGACATCGCGCTTAGGAGAGGTACTTTTCCATAAGGCTAGACAAGTCCGCCGTATCCACAATAATGTTCTTTAGGTACTGTTCAGGATTCCAGAGTTCAATTCGAGTTCCCATGCCAACGACCACCACATCCTTCTCCAGGCTGGCATAGGTTTGGTACAGCTTCGGAATCAACAATCTCCC
>CAMCBC010000027.1 GCA_945872775.1 Spirosoma fluviale
AACTTGCCCATCACCTTGTCACGCTGTGCTTGAGAAAGGTCACCGTGAAGCGCTTCGGCAAGGATGCCACGAGCACCTAAAGATTCGGTCACCTCGTCTGTCATGCGCTTGGTATTGCAAAACACCACGCTTAGGGCATAATTGTGAATGTTCATCAAGCGAGCCATCAGCTCCATCTTCAAGGATTGCTTTACTTCATAGAATACTTGATCGATTTTAGCAACCGTCAATTCGTTCTTGGCAACTTTGATAATTTCTGGGTCTTTCTGGTACTTACGTGTTAGGTCAAGGATAGGCTTGGCCATGGTTGCTGAGAAGAATACCGTCTGTCTTTCTTCAGGCATTTCTTGAAGAATTGCTTCGATATCGTCTCTAAAGCCCATGTCTAGCATTTCATCTGCCTCATCCAAGACGATTATGCCCGCATCTTCCAAACGTAGTGTTCCTCTGTTGATGTGGTCTTGAACACGGCCAGGTGTTCCTACGACAATCTGTACGCCTTTCTTTAGCACACGAATCTGCTTGTCAATGGATTCGCCTCCGTAAATGGCTACAGAATTAATTTTCTTGTGGTATTTAGCCAATTTTTGGATTTCTCCTTCTACCTGAACCGCTAGTTCACGGGTAGGGCATAGGATAATCGCTTGTGGCTTGTTGAAGTCGGCATCCACCAAATCGATGATTGGGATTGCGAATGCTGCAGTTTTACCAGTACCAGTTTGAGCTTGACCGATTAGATCGCGTCCTTGCAATACAAAAGGAATGGCTTGTTGTTGAATGGGGGAAGGTTGGGTGTAGCCCATCTCTTCCACGGCCCGTAAGATTTCTTCCGAAATCCCCAGGTCTGAGAATTTGATTGTGTTATCCATGATGTTGTCCTTTGTTTTTCTTGCCATGGTATCCTAAATCCCAGACAAGCAACAGCAAGGACTCACGGCACGAAAAATAGCTATGTCAAAATTGACGCTGCAAAAGTAGGTAGAAATATTTTGTAAACCAAGGGTGGGACTGAAGTTTTTAGAATATTCTATAGAATTGAGGGGATTTAAACGAAATTTATTTGGTTTAAAATGGTACAAAGTACAAAGTACCATGTACGAAGTACGAGGTACGAAATACGGAACCAAAATAATGTCGAATGTGGAACGCTGAATGCAGAATGTCGAAAAAATACCAAGTACCAAGTAAGGATTCGTATTGGGACTCAAATTCTATTCCTTAAAAATCTTGGTACACTGTACTTGGTACCTGGTACAAAATTTAAAGTCTTGATACTAGCTACTTGATACTTGCTACTATAAAATCCTGGTACTTTGTACTTTGTACCTCGTACCTTGTACTACAAAAACGATTGGTCCTCCGTCGCTTCTTCGGTCATCTTTTCTGCGAGATCCTTGCCCAAGTAACGGTCAATCAATCCATGCGCAAGATAGAGCACTGGCGTAAGTGCCATTGCAACTGTAAACTTATACACATAGTTGATCAGACCTACGGCGGCGATCTGGGGCAGGCTCCAGTTTCCAAAAACATAAAAGGCGATCCCAAGCACCACAAAAGAATCGATGAACTGGGAAACGAGCGTAGATCCAGTGGCGCGTAACCAGATCATTTTTGGTCCAGTTACTGCGCGAAGTTTTTGAAAAACATACACATCAATCAGCTGCCCAAGTAAAAAAGCGGTTAGGGAACCCACAATAATGCCCAAGCCTTGTCTAAAGATGGTATTGAAGGCATAGTTGATATCAAAGGTAGTTCCGTTAGGCATGCTGGCATTTACCTCCAACCAGAAATCTGCAGGTGCCAAGGCAGTTACGAGACTGATGACTACAAAAACATAGGTGATTAATCCTGCCGTCAAAAAGCTAATTTTCTGTACTCCTTTTTTACCAAAGTATTCGTTGATCAGATCGGTAGTAATAAAGACCACAGGCCAAATCACTGCACCAGCGGTGAGGTTAAAGTCCAAGACAAACTCCCCGAAAAAAGTCCATTGAACGGGTTCCAGTCCCAGAGTTTTTTCACCAGAAAAGATTTTCACTCCAATAATCTCTGCAAGGATGGCATTGGTTAGGAATATCGCTCCTAGGATGACAAACAAATTGGTCTTTCGACTTTGTGGCGATTCATTCATGACGTAGGTATGGGGTAGGTGATGCCTTCTTCACTTAAGCTAGTATTTGGGAAAATGGTTTGCGCTTCAGCCAGCAATTCATCTAAGTCAGGGTAACGGGAGGAAAAATGGCCAAGTAGCAGTTTTTTTGCACCTGCAAGTTTCGCTACTTGGGCAGCTTGTTTGGCAGTGCAATGGAAGGTTTCGGTGGCACGAAGACTGTCTGCCTCCATAAACGTGGATTCATGGTAAAGCACATCCACTCCTTCAAAATAGGCTGTCAACAAAGGATTGAATGCAGTATCGGAGCAGAAGGCATAACTTCTTAACGAAGCCGATGGATGGCAATAGTCCTTAACACTGTAACTAGCACCATTCGCATTTTGGTAATCTTGACCCAGTCGTAGCTGTTGGATTGCCTCCAAGGATAGGGGTCTTTCCTGGAGTTTAGATTTGATTAATGAGCGAAGGCCTTCCTTTTCTTGAATGATAAAACCAGTGGTAGGGATGCGGTGCTGTAGGGGGAAACTAGAAACTGTAAATTGAGGATGATCTAGTAGGGTTACTTTTCCTTCAGTAGTCGTTTCAGTGAATTCCAAAGGGTAACTCAAGCGGGTTTGGCTCCATCTAAAGTGGCTGGTAATGATCTCATCGAGGCCTCTTGGTCCAAAGATCCGTAAGGGGTCTTTCCGCTTGGAGAGGTGGTAACTGGACAGTAGGCCAATCAAACCTAGGTAATGGTCGCCATGGAGGTGGGAGATGAAGATGGTTGAAATTTTAGAGGCCTTTGCCTTGAACTTTCGAAGTTGAATCTGAGTACCCTCTCCACAATCTATCAATAAAAACTCCTGCCCAAATCGAACGACTTGGGCAGTGTGATTTCTTCCATGCATGGGGATGGAAGAGGTGTTTCCTAGGATCGTGATCTCAAACTCTGGACTCAAACGCCCTCCTCGTCTTCTCCTCCGTCAATCTCATGCATAAATACCATTTCCCCAGCTTCTTCCAAGTTGGCTACAAGACGCAACTTCTTGTCAAGCATGGATATCTTGAGCAACTTCATCACGTGGTCACGAACACCGGAGATCACAAAAATCCCTCCATTGCGGCCAAACTCGCGGTCTCCTACAAGTAGGGCACTCAATCCACTGGAATCCACATAATTTACTTGGCTCATGTCGAGCACAAGGTTGCTGTAGCCCTCGGCATGGATGGTTAACAGTTCAGACTTTAGTTTAGGAGCCAATAGGGAGTCAATTTTTTCCTCTAGTGGGGAAAAAACAACGTACTGCTCTTTTTTATCGATGGTATATTTCATGTGCGTGTGTTTAGTTGGCGAGGTAATCTAAAATACTTTTTTCAATTCGTGTAGCAATGTCGGCAGTTTCTGCACGAACAAAGGCTGTTCCTGTAATCTTTTCAAACAACTCAATGTAGCGATCTGAAATGCTTTCTACAAGTTCATCGCTCATTTCTGGTACCACTTGGCCCTCTTTTCCTTGGAATCCATTGGCAATCAGCCACTGACGTACAAATTCTTTGGACAATTGTTTTTGAGGCAATCCCTGCTTTTGATTCTCTTCGTAGCTTTCCGCATAAAAGTAGCGGGAAGAATCTGGAGTGTGGATTTCATCGATTAGGTAAATCTTTCCATCAGCTTTACCGAATTCATACTTGGTATCCACGAGAATCAACCCCTTTTCCTTCGCCATCTCTTGACCGCGTTGGAATAGCGCACGGGTGTATTTTTCTAGTACTAGGTAATCTTCTTCTGAGACGATACCTTTAGCTAAAATATCTTCACGAGAAATATCCTCGTCATGTCCTTCAGATGCCTTGGTGGTAGGGGTAATGATTGGGGTAGGGAAGGCATCGTTTTCTTTCAATCCCTCAGGCATGGTTACGCCACAGAGCATTCGCTTGCCCAAGGCATATTCCCGAGCAGCATGTCCAGCTAGGTAGCCACGAATCACCATTTCTACCTTGAAGGGCTCACAGCGCCTGCCAATGGTCACGCTTGGATCTGGAGTAGCTGTCACCCAGTTGGGAACCAAATCTGAAGTGGCTTTTAGGAAGCCTGCTGCGATTTGATTCAGGACTTGTCCTTTGTAAGGGATGGCCCGTGGAAGGACCACATCAAAGGCAGAGATTCGGTCGGAGGCGACGACCACAAGTTCTTTTTCAAACATGTATACGTCGCGTACTTTACCCTTGTAAAAGTCTTTCTGTCCTGGAAAGGAAAAATGAGTTTCTTTGATGGCTTTGCTCATGAAGAATTCGTTTGGGCAAAAATAGAAAAATCGATTTGGCTAGCGGCGAACTCGCAAGTTATTTATTGATTTTATTTCCGAATTCTCTAGAGTTCATTCTATTCAAGCTTCATTTCATATTTGTAAATGTCAATCTGTAACACTGTCCCTTTACTATACTTTTTGATTTCTTTTAATTCCCCCTTCTCTGAAAAAAATGATGCATCCCCATCTTTCAATTCATTTTGAAAGAAGATTCTGGATTGCAGCGCACCGGAAGAATAGTAATTTTCTTCCTTGATTTTCGCTCCTTTTTTGGAGTAAAATTCCAGCTTTTGCCTGCTACCTGATTCGTAGTAACTTATACTCGGGCTGATGGGGATTCCTTTGTCAAAGGTCGTTTTTTGCTTGAGTGCTCCTCCAGAATAGTAGCTGAGCAGTTCCCCATGAGGAACCCCTTTTTTATAGTTCCCTACACGTTCAGGCTTTCCATTAGGATGTTGGAGTAGGTAGGGGCCATCCAGATCCCCATAGTTGAAGAAGAGCCGAGAACGCAAGCTGCCATCTGGAAAGAAGCTTTCTTCCTTGCCGTGCAGTACTCCACGCTCGTAATTGCCTTGGTATTCTAAGTTTCCCGCCTCGTTATACGCTTCTCGTTGACCGTGAAATTGACCAGCTAAATAGCTGATTTTGGATTGAATGGATCCATTTGGATAGTATTGGAGGGAAATGCCTTCGGGTTTATTTGCTTTGAAGGGGGTCTTTTCGGATAAAGTTCCGTCTTCAAAATAGGAAAGGACTTCACCTTCCAGTTTGTTGGCCACAAAGTTGGAGCGTTGCTGTAGCTTGCCATCCGAATAAAAGCTCAAGGCTTCTCCTTCGCGTTCGTTATTTTGAAAGGTTACTTGACGAAGGGTATCGCCTGTTACTGGATTCAAATCGTAGAAAATCCCATGGCGCTGCTCATTTTTAAGGGAGCCGATCACGACCAATCTCCCTTCCAAGTCATATCTTTTGACGGTACCATTTGCTTTTCCATTGACAAGCAAAACCACTTCCTTGACCTTCAACGTATCCTCAGCATGGTAGGTACGCAGCGTGTCTTGACCAAAGGTCAAAATCGAAATTAAACCAAAGAAAAAGGTGAAAAATGCGGGTTTGAACATGAGCATGCACTTGGGGCTGAATCCACAAACAAGCATGAATGCTGGCAATGGGTTTCTGTGGTTGAATTTACAAAGAAGCAAATTCAAGTCCATAACCATTACTGTATTTAGTTGAGAAGGGCTAACTTTGAGGCTTTAAACCCACCTCCACTATGTCACCGATTCGTCTAGTAGTTATCCTCTTGTTTTTTGCGCTACCTGCCTGCCAACAAAAAAAGGAGATTACCTTTAAAAATTACGAAGGAGAGATTTTTGGAACCTACTACCGGATTCAGGTAGGGGAGACGGATCGGGATTTTCAAACTCAATTTGATTCGGTCTTTGCGTTAATCAATACAGCTGCAAATTCCTATGTCCAAGAGTCCGAAGTATCGGATTTTAATTCAAAAGGGATGTTAAAAGATCCCTCCTTTACCTTCCGAGATATGCTTGATTCTAGTCAAAAGTTTCATTTGCAAAGTCAAGGCTATTTTGAACCCACTTTATTCCCTTTGCTTAAGGCCTGGGGCTTTTCTTTTGAACAGCGGGAGCAAATGGATAGCGCAAAGGTGGCGGAGTTAAAAAGTTTGGTAGGCTTTGAATCAAAACTTTTCGTGACTGATTCAGGCTATTATGCAGCTGCAGAAGGTGTTAAATTGGATGTTACAGGTTTAGGTGAAGGCTATGCCATTGATAAGCTTGCAGCAGTATTAGACCAAGCGGGTGTTTCGGACTACTTGGTGGAGATCGGAGGGGAGATGAAGGGAAAGGGGAATAATCCAAGAGGGGAAAATTGGACCATCGGGATCGAAGACCCATCGCAAGCAGAGTTAGGAGTAACCAATTCCATGCTGACCAAAGTAACCTTGAACCAGTTGGCTTTGAGTAGCTCGGGCAACTACCGTAAGTTTTACATCGATGAGCAGGGCAATCGAAGGTCTCACCTGATTGACCCGACCACAGGTTTCCCTGTAAGTCATTCAATGGTTTCGGTTTCCGTATTGGCCCCCTCAGCTACGCAAGCAGATGCCTTGGCTACTGCATTTATGGCAATGGGCCCAGAAAAAGCCAAGGTCCTGGCAGAAAGTTTACCCGGTGTAGAAGCGATGTTTGTGCTAGCCGAAAAGGACCGCTTACGAATGGAATTTACTTCTGGCTTTCCGAAGGAGCTGGAGCAAGAGAAAAAGTAACTAATTAGCTCTGCTGCGCGAAGATCTACTCCTTACAATTTCTCAATCACAATCGCTGAAGCACCACCTCCGCCATTGCAGATACCTGCCACACCGATGCTTCCTTCTTTTTTGTGAAGTACTGTGCACAGCGTGCTGATGATTCGTGCTCCTGAGGCACCCAGGGGATGACCGAGCGATACTGCTCCGCCAAAAACATTCAAGCGATCATTATTGAGGTTTAGCTCCCGCTGGTTGGCAAGCGCCACCGCTGCAAAAGCTTCGTTGATTTCGTAATACGAAACTTCTTCAGCAGTTACTCCCGCATGGGTCAAGGCCTTAGGAATAGCCAAAGCCGGTGCAGTCGTAAACCAAAGTGGATCCGTAGCTGCATCAGCATAGCCTCTGATTTTGGCAATTGGCTTGAGACCGTACTTTTCCACCACTTCTTTGCTCACCAAGACCAAGGCAGAAGCCCCATCGTTCATGGTCGACGCATTGGCAGCAGTCACAGTTCCATTTGGGTCAAAAACGGGCTTTAGTGAAGGGATTTTATCAAAAACAACATTCTTGTATTCTTCATCCTCAGTGATCAAAATCGATTCACCTTTTCTACCCTGGAGTTCTACAGGTACGATTTCATCGGCAAATGCGCCTGCTTCCCAAGCGGCTGCCGAGCGCTGGTAGGATTGGATGGCATAGGCATCCTGCTCGGCTCTACTAATATTCATTTCCTTGGCAGTGTTCTCCGCACAGTTGCCCATGGGAAACTTGTAGTACACTTCAAAAAGTCCATCCCGCACCAATCCGTCGGTTAGCTCTGCATTGCCATATTTGTAGCCAAATCGTGCTTTGGGAACGTAGTAGGGGACATTGGACATACTTTCCATTCCACCAGCAACCACTACCTCATTGATGCCCAATTCGATGGATTGTGCTCCAAGCATTACTGCTTTCATACCTGAAGCGCATACTTTGTTGATGGTGGTACAGGGTACTTGGTAGCCAATGCCTGCGCCGATGGAGGCCTGCCGAGCGGGTGCTTGGCCCAAATTGGCAGAAAGCACATTGCCCATGAATACTTCATTGACGGCTTCTATGGGCAAACCAGACTTGGCCAATGCACCTTTAATGGCAATGCTTCCTAGTTCGGTTGCAGAAAGGCCACTTAGTTTCCCACCAAAACTCCCAAGGGGAGTACGTACTGCGGCAAGGATATAAACTTCTTTATTCATCTCAAATTGGGTTTAGGTGAAGCTGAACCAGCCCATGGATTTACCAATCAGGCAATCCTTTTTTGGGGCGTTGCGTCGCTTTCTTTTTATTGTCTTGGATATAGCGGAGTTCCGCTGCATTGAGTGATTCCAATATTTGTGCGGCTTGTTCCGGGGATAAATTCATCCCTTTCAGCTTTTCACGCATCGCTTCCATCTTTTTTTGACGATCGGCTAGGTTAGCATCCATCTGGTCGTTTCCATTTTGGCCTGCTTCCTCGCTCTTCTGGGAAGGATTTTCTCCTTTTTGACCCTCCTTGGCCTTGTCTTCGTTCGTTTGTTCTCCGTCTTTTTGGTCAGACTTGGAATCTTCCTTTTGTGAAGGGTCTTTTTGTTCTTGGTTTTGTTGGTTTTGCTGCTGCTGGTCTTGGTTTTGCTCTTGCTGCTCTTCTTCCTGCTCCTGATTCAATTTTTCTTTCAATGCCTTGAGCTTGGCATCGTTGGGATACTTCGCCAACCCGTCATTCACCTCCTTGAGTGCTTGTTCCTTGGCTGTTTTGACATAGGAGCGTGCTGCACGATTGAAAAACTCTCCTGCACTCTGTGCTTGTACTTTTACTGCAAAAAACAGCATAAAAGCCAATCCTAAGTAGATGCTGTGTTTAGTTTTCATTTATTTCGACTACGTCTTTTAAACTTGTCATAAAATCTTGGTAGGCAGCCACCGTCTCATCTTGTGCAAGTGCAGCTTCCATAAGGGTTAACGCTTCTTTGAACTTAAATTGTTCCACAAGTCGATCGGCTTCTGCTTTTTTACGCTTGGCAAACTCTGAGGGTTCAGGCGTATTTTCATCTTTATTCTTTCGCTCCTCATCTCGCTTCAGCCATCGAGCAAGCAATTCATAGTTGTAACGGGCTTCCTCATTTAATGGGTTTTGGATCAACGCCGATTGAAATTTGCTCAGTGCTGCTTCATAATCCTGTTTGTTGCCCAACACCACGCCACCTTGATTAAAAGCAAAGGAAGCCAATCGCTCATCGATACTTTGGCTTGCCTTATCAAAGTTTGCCGCGGCTTCTTCTGGTTGAGAGGCGTAGTGGTAGCTCAGCCCCAAATTAAAATCTAGGGATTGAGAAACGAGTTGAAACTCTTCCAAAAGTACCCGGTGATCTTTGATGGACTGCGCGTATTCTGTAGCGGCATAGCTTGCAGCAGCTTGATCAATGGCAGCATTCATCCGGCTTACCCACGTCCATGATGCAGGCAAAAACAATAAAACCAAGAAAATTCCTTTGATCCAGCTCATCAGAGTTTGATTGTTTTAATGGGCAAAATCATGTCTACCAAGGCAAGCGCAAGCGCAGCCAAGAGGAAGTAAAAATACTTGTTTGAACTTGCTTCTACCATGCGGGTAGTGGAAATTCCACCTTCCAAGGTTTCAATTGCTGAAATCAAGCCTCCCATTTCTTGGGCCTGATCCGATATTTCAAAGTATTGTCCACCTGTTTCGGCAGCGATATATTGCAAAGGTTCACGGTTTAACTTGGTCAATGCTGGTTTGCCTGTATCTGGGTCCATTACAAGCCCGTTGCCACGAGCCATTTCACCACCTCGATCTGTTCCTATACCTACAGCAAAGACTTTGATCCCTTCGTCAACCAATTCCTCTGCAATCCCATCCAAGTCGTCGCCAAAATGCTCGCCATCCGAAATTAAGACCACAGATCGGGATTTCTTTTCCTGACTCTGATCGTTTTGGAATCGCTCTAAGGCCATACGAAGCGGGGTGCTGAGGTCAGTACCCAGATTAGGTACCAAACCAATGGAAAGACCATCGATGTATAGATTGGCAACTGCTTGATCGTAGGTAAGCGGCAGCTGAAGAAATGCCTCAGTAGAAAAAATAATCAAACCAACTCGGTCAGATGGGAATGATTTTAGTAATTCTTTTAACTCAAACTGGATCCGTTGCAATCGAGTTGGTGCAATGTCAGTTGCAATCATCGATTGAGAAAGGTCGACAGCAATGAAAATATCCTTGCCTTCTTCCTTTACTTCTTTGAAGGAATCTCCAATGGAAGGACCAGCAAAGGCAATCAAAAGCAAGATAAAATAGACGGAGCGAATGACCAATTTGGTGAAAAGACGCTGGTTTTCCACCTTCAACTTCCGGTTGATGGACCAAAATCGGCTCAGGTAAAGCAAATACAGCAGAATAAAGATTCCAGCGAGTAGGAGCGTAAGTTTGATATCCGGGTATGCCCAAATCATGGCCTGAAATTAGGAAATAAAGCTAACTTTGAAAGCGAAAATTGGCAAAGGCTGCTTTGCATTTCAAAAAGAAATCCCAGAATTAACAAACATTAATTTCTTGCAGTCGTTCGGTTAATGAACTGCAAGAACCAACTCATTAGATGTCTTTTCATCGGCTATTACTTTTTTTACTTTTATTTTTAATCGCTTCACCCGCTTTTCCACAAGAAAAACTTGTTTTGCGTGGTCAGGTGATGGATGCTGGTAATCTCCAAGTGCTGGTGGGAGTGAATGTGTATTGGGAGGGAAAAGAGCAACAAGGAACCGCAACGGATCTGGATGGGTATTTTTATATTCCTGCAACCACCCTTCCTGCGAAAATCATCCTTTCCTACCTCGGGTACGAAAAGTCGATCCGCATCATTCAAGTTCGTGATTTGGAAAAAGTACAGCGCTTTTACCTGAAGGCGGAGGATTTTTCCTTGGAAGAAGTTTTGATTCAAGAAAAAAGAGGAGATGAGCAGGTCAAAAATCTGGAATTGGGAAAGTCTACCCTGTCCATGGAGACCCTTCAGTCTTTGCCGGCCTTGTTTGGGGAAGTGGATCTCCTGCGAAGTCTTCAACTCTTACCTGGAGTCAAATCTGCCGGTGAGGGCACCACTGGGCTATTTGTTCGAGGGGGATCTGCGGATCAAAATTTAGTGCAAGTGGATGGAGCACCCGTGTACAACGCCTCTCATTTTTTTGGTATTTTCTCTGTTTTTAATCCGGATGGGATCAAAAAAGTAGATCTATATAAAGGCAATATGCCGGCAAGCTTTGGGGGTAGAGCTTCCTCCTTGATCGACGTGACGCTGAGGGAAGGTGAAAAAGATCGCATCCAAGGAGAAGGGGGGATTGGTACCATTTCTTCTCGATTGACTTTGCAGGGGCCTTTGCTTGGGAAAAATTCAAGTTTTCTCATCAGTGGCAGACGCACCTACGCAGATTTATTTTTGAAACTTTCCTCCAATCCTGATCTTAAAAACAACCAACTTAATTTTTACGATTTAAATGGGAAGGCTGCTTTTTCGTTGAATGAGAAAGACAAACTTTCGGTCAGCAGCTATCAGGGGAGCGATATTTTGGGACTTTCAGGGCAGTTTGGTTTGGGCTGGAAAAATTGGGTTTCTGCAGTCAACTGGAATAGAGTCAACTCGGATAGTTCTTTTTTTGATCTGCAAGCCTATCACTCTCGGTACAGCTACCAAGTGAAATTTGATAACGACGAAAATGGCTTCGATTGGACCAATTCACTTTCTGAATCTGGAATAAAAGCAAGCTGGACTCGAGTTTTGGCTCCTTCGACCACGCTAGTCTGGGGAGCTCATGGTCAACTCTATCACTTTGCGCCTTCAGACCTTAAGCCCTCGCCAAACAACCCAATCAATAGAAGGCAAACCCAAGGTGTACAAGGAGTTTTAGGCAATGCTTTTGTTGGGCTTACTCGTGAATTTACTGAAAAACTGAGCGGTGAATTGGGCCTTCGCCAAGGGGTTTATGCTCAACTAGGAGCCGGTAAAGTGTACCAATATCCAGGGAATGATCCCAATCCAGATCAAGAACCTTCTGACTCAGTCTTTTATAACAGTGCTGACGTAATGCAAAGATACCAGGGACTAGAACCTAGAATCGCATTTCGTTACCTCCTTCGTCCCGAGTTTTCATTGAAATTGGCCTACAATCGGAATTTTCAATACGTTCAAATTGCATCCAATAGTTCGGCGGGTCTTCCGATCGATCGATGGGTGCTAGCGGGACAGTACATTCGGCCTATCAAAAGCGATCAAATTTCCCTAGGAGTATTTCACAACTTTGATCAAAATCGATGGGAACTTTCTGTAGAAGGATATTACAAGGATTTGGATCAGGTGATTGATTTACGCAATGGAGCACGGATCCTGCTTTCAGATCAGGTAGAAACAGAGCTCTTGAGTGGTAGGGGATGGGCTTATGGTGCGGAATTTTTGCTTCGAAAAAATAAAGGAAAAACGACAGGATGGCTCGCCTACACTTGGTCTCGTGCCTGGCGACAAATTGATGGGATAAGTAAAGACAGGCCCTATAATCCTCGCTTTGATCGGCCTCACGATGTTTCTTTGGTGCTCAACCACCAATTTTCTCCTGCTTGGTCCAGTAGTCTCACTTTTGTGTATTCCACAGGGCAGGCAGTATCTTTTCCTGTAGGATCTTACCTAGTGGACAATCAGCCTGTCCCTCTCTATTCCGATTATAGAAATGAGAATCGGTTTCCCGATTACCACAGATTAGATGCATCGGTGACCTGGAAAAATCCAGATCAAGGAAGAAAATGGAAAGGCAGCTGGAATTTTGGAGTGTATAACCTATATGGAAGAAAAAATCCATTCTCCTATGATTTTAGAACCGTTTACAACAATCAGATAAATTACAGTCCTTCCGATGGGAAAATAGTTTCTGCCCGTCCAGGAGTGGTGATGACCTACTTGTTTACCTTTCTGCCATCCATTACCTATAACTTCCAGTTCTGATGAAAAAAATCTGGATTTTTCTGCTTTTATCGCTACTATTCTCCTCTTGCCAAGAAGAGGTGGTATTGGATTTGGATCAAAAGGATTCCCGAGTTCCAGTGATAGAAGCCCATTGGACCGATCAAAGTGTTTACAATGAAGTAAAAATTTCCTTGTCCAAAAATTACTACGATTCCCTAGATCAGGAATTGATCCGAGATGCAGATGTCTTTATTAAAGAACAGTCCACAGGAAGAAAAATTGCATTTCGCTACTTAGAGGCTACCCGATCCTATCGAACCAATCCTACGGAGCGTGCTCGCGTAGGCGAAACTTACCAATTGAATGTAACTTGGAAGGGACAAGTATTTCAATCCGAGGGACTTATGCTTGAACCTCCTATCGTAGATTCGGTAGTTTGGAATTACGAAGAAAAGCGACTATTTCGAGATGAGGGCTACTTCGTCAAAGTCTACGGTAAGATTCCTTTCACAGAGAATAACTACTACCGCATTCGAGTGATTGAAAATGACACGCTCTACAACCAACCGGAGGATTACCTTTTATTTGATGATACGTTTGGCTTGCAGGTCTTTGAAAAAGGCTTGGAACTGGGTTATGCATTCCAAGAAAATGATCGGATTCGTCTGGAATTGTACCGGATCAACAAAGATGTTTTTGATTACCTCAGTCAGCTAGTTAACCTACTTTTTAATGATGGTGGCCTATTTAGTCCGCCGCCACAAAACCCAAAATCTAACATAAAGGTGGTGAAAGGGAATTCCCAGGTGCTTGGATTCTTTGTGGTTTCTCCTGTGCTGAGCCGTACCCTCGTTATCTCATCTAAATGATTTCAAACAAATAGTTGGGTCAAATTGTAACCTTTTGCTCATTTAATCGTAATATTACGATTGACTATGGGTGCAACAAAAACAACTTTATTTGATTCGGCACAAAATGACTTGGCACTACTCGCCAAAGCTTTTGCCCATCCCGCTCGGATTGCCATTCTTCAGTACCTTGCCTCTTCTACTTCCTGTATCAACGGTACGCTAGTGCAGGAGTTAGGCCTGGCTCAAGCCACCATCTCTCAACATTTGAGGGAGCTAAAGGAATTGGGATTGATCCGTGGCAGTATTGAGGGAACTTCCGTGAATTACTGCTTGAATGTGGAGCGCTGGGAAGAAGTTCGCCTCCAATTTCAAAATTTCTTTGATCTTCTTATCGTAAAGGATGCAGATGCTCACTGCTGTTGAGGCCTGCATTTCGCAAAAAACAAAACTCTAAATTCGATCTACTATGAAACTTTCTGCAATTAAAACTCAACTAGAAGGATTACCTCAGGTCAATTTTATACTACCTGATGGAAGTCAAGTTCCGGCACATTTCCATGTAACTGAGGTAGGTCAAGTTTCTAAAAAATACATCGATTGTGGAGGAACCCTCCGCGAAGAGTCCAAAGTGACCTTTCAATTGTGGGAAGATGGGGATGTGGATCATCGCCTCGCTGCTTCCAAATTGTTAAACATCATTGGTTTAGCCGAGCGTCTCCTATCTATTCCTGATCTAGAGGTCGAAGTGGAGTACCAAGGAAATACCATTGGTCGGTATGGATTGGATTTCAATGGAACTGATTTTTTGTTGACTGCCACCCAAACCGATTGCCTAGCCAAGGACAAATGCGGTATTCCCATGGAAAAACCTAAAATTAGACTTTCCAGCATTGCCCAGGGCCCAATCTGTACCCCAAATTCAGGATGCTGCTAATCGAATGAAGAATACCTTTTACAGCTCTTTGTTGCAAACCATCGCTTCTTTGCCTATTTCGTCGATTGCTTTGGAGCGCAAGGCCCTTTTGGAGGAGATGGCTGAATACCTTCGGGAGAAGTTGAGAACTGGACAGGAAATCCGGCTCAACTTTATCTGCACACACAACAGCCGTCGAAGTCAATTTTCTCAGATTTGGGCACAAACGGCAGCAGCCTATTATGGGATTGAAGCATTTTGCTATTCGGGTGGGGTAGAAGTGACCGCCTTTAATCCTCGGGCTGTTGCGGCCATTCAACGCGATGGTTTCAATGTAGTGCAGAAAGAAGGGGAAAACCCGATTTACTTTGTGCTTTTCAGTGATGATTCGGAGTCCATTGTGACCTTTTCAAAGGTGTACGATGACCCCATCAATGCCTCGAAGGACTTTGCTGCGGTGATGACTTGCGATCACGCAGACGAAAACTGTCCGTTTATTCCAGGAGCAGAAAAGCGTTTTCCGCTTCGATTTGAAGATCCTAAGGCCTTTGACGATAGCCCCCAAGAGGAGCAAATGTATACCGAGCGTTCACATCAGATAGGTGCCGAACTCTTTTTTCTTTTTGAAAAAGTCAGCAAACAATCTTCTTAACCCATTTCATTTTGAAATGAGTAGGCAAATTTTATTCTTTGGATAAATTAAACTTACTTAAAAAATGAGAACCCTACTTCGTAGTGCCTTTTTCTCGCTTGCGCTGGGGGTAGTCTTATCTTTTAATGCTACTGTTCATGCCCAGGAAACTGGGAATCCCCCAGTAGATGGAATGCCTGTTCCTCCAGGTGGATTCTATAATTTTAGCAATAACTTAAACCAAATTATCCGCAAAGCTGCATTGGAAGCCAAGGTGCAAGGTGTTTTGTTGATCTCTTATGTCGTGACTGCCGAAGGAAAGGTGGAGAAAGTAGAAGTCATTCGAAGTTTGTGTCCAAGTTGTGATGAGGAGGCCGTTCGTGTGATTTCTAATTCAGGGATCTGGATACCTTCAAAAAAAGAAGGCAAGCCTGTGGCAAAAAAAATGACCTTGCAATTACCAGTCAAATTTTGATCCTCATTTTCATAAAAAAAAGCCATAACACTCATTAGCTCAACCAGTTTTGTATTTTCCTTTTTATTTTAATTCTCTGTATAACTGATACGTATTAATAGTATGAAAACACTATTTCGAATTGCCTTTTTCTCGCTTGTGCTAGGAGTCGGCTTATCCCTTTCCACTGCTGTTCAGGCGCAAGTAGTAGCAGTGGATACTGTAGATGAAATTCCCGTTCCACCAAAAGGCATGAAAGGATTTACCAAATACCTTCTTGAAAACTTAAAATATCCAATAACTGCTAGAGAAGCGGGTACCCAGGGTATGGTGGTGCTCACCTTTGTGGTGACAGCCGAAGGCAAGGTAGCTTCAGTTGAAGTGCTCCGAGGCATCGGAAATGGCTGTGATGAAGAGGCTGTTCGCGTGATCACTAAGTCTGGTACCTGGTCACCAGGAATGAAAGACGGCAAAGCAGTAGCTACCCGAATGAACTTTCCGGTGAACTTTAAATTATAAAATACCCAAAATATTTAAAAAGCCTCAAAATCATTGATTTTGAGGCTTTTTAAATTTCTAGCAGGCTTACTTAATCCATGGCATTGCCATGAAATAGCGCATTGAAGAAGAGTTTGTTGGTTCCGTACCAAGCACCTCTAAAATTGGGGCTATCAAAGAAATGCACCACGCGGCCTTGGCCAGAAGGCGAAATCACCACACTTGCACTTTGCTTCAGACTTTCCAAGTTGGCTTTGGAAATGTACCCTCCTAAGTGTGGATTGGCAGTGTAGCGTATAGGCGTAAGGTATTTGTCCGCCGATGGCTTGATGAATAGGTCTGTATTGCGGTATACGGGCAAGGTCTTGCGTGTATAGCCATAGGCAATTGGATGCGTCAGATCGAGTTCGGCCAAATAAATACTCCCGCCAACTTCCTTAGCTCCTTCGGTATCGTTTCGTGAAGCAAAGGAAAGACTAGCAGGCCCTTTTTCTGCAGTTGCAGTCACGGCTTCTTCCTTCGTGATACCCTTTTGGTTCAACCAAAGTGAGGCATTCTTCATGGAAATGATTGTTCCGCCGCGGCTTACCCAATCCTTGATGTGGTTCACCTGACCTTCAGAAATGGAACCATAGCTTCCAGAAGGAAGGATAAGTGTGTTGTAGCTATGCAGGTTTAGTCTGCCAAACTGCTCCACATTCACTTTGGTAATCGGCATGCCGATTTGATGATCTAGTAGATTCCAGATTTCTCCAGCCTCAGAAGCATTGATTCCAGTACCTACCAAAAGGACTACCTTCGGATGCTGTACGGCAGAGACACTGTTTGACCCAAGGTCAATTCCACTGAGATTCAAGCCAGTTTGTACGGAATAGACTTTCTGACTATTCTTTTGTGCCAAGGTTTTGAGCTTCTCCATCACTTCAGATTTGGGAAGGGATTGGAAGCCCATGGGAATCATCAAGGTTCCCCGTCCAAAATCTACCTTGCCATCCTGAGTTTGGGAAGCAAAAGGTTGGTGAAGCGCTTCTACATGCACGCCTGCTTTCTGTAGTTCGAAAAGCAACTTCGGAGCATAATAGTCTCTCCAATCAATCAAATAAGCATAAGCATCCCCCTGCGGGAAAGCAAAAGTAGGTGCAATAACTTCTTTTAATTCTGTACCGGCTTTTGCCGTAGGCGAAGAAGCGAAAGGCATGCCGTAAGCGGCAGCCATGGTCCAAGCGGAAGCATCGTAAAATACGGAATCCGCAAAGGTGGTCACGTATTCAAACATGGTTCGCACCATTCGGTACTGAGGCTGCTTGGTGGGTACAACCCAAGAACTTCCTTTTTTGAAAGTTTGTCCCGCCGCAGAAAGATCTGCTGTATTTTCATACACCTTGATTTTGTGGTCAAGTAGGAACTGAAGGAAAAGGCGGTTTCTGCTTGGATCGGTTTCATCTCCAAACAGGTAGTTTTTACCAAGATCCTTGCTTCCTTCTGCAATTGCTCCCTCAAAAAACTCCCGAAGGTACCGGTGCATGTATTCGCGATTGGCTAGAGCAGCATCCATGGTAGCCAGTGAGTTGACCACATGGTTGCGGATAGTAAAGGCAAAAGTAAGGTCTCCACGCTGGCTGCTTTGGATATGGCCTCTGGAGCTGGCTGTTTCAAATACCAACCCCAATCCTCCGTGCATGTCTGGGTAGGAGGAGCCATAACCTGGATAGCTATTGTCAAACACTTCTTTGGTCCAATACAAGCTGCCAATTTTGTCCATGTATTTGGCGAAGTAGGCGGCAAACTTTGGGTTGATGTCGTCGTAATTTTTGCGAGGCACGACTGGGTTTTCTGAGCCATAGGGCTTAGTTGGCTCGAAGAAGTAGGTGCTATTCGCTCCCATTTCGTGAAAATCAGTAGTTACGTTGGGATACCACTGGTGGTACCAGGATATTTTTGCCTTTGACTCAGGATGTGCTAGGGGTAGCCAGTCGCGGTTGAGGTCAAACCAGTAGTGGTTGGTGCGACCTCCAGGCCAGGTCTCGTTGTGTTCCCGATCCAAAGGATCTGCTACGGCTGGGAATCCTTTATTGGAATTGGCCCATAAGCTGTGGCGATCTCTTCCGTCTGGATTGAGGGTGGGGTCAATGTGTACGACTGCATTTTCTCTTAGGTTTTTAGCCAAGTCAGATTGGGAGGCAAGCAACCAGTAGGCAGTTAGCATCGCTGCTTCTGCTGATGAAGGCTCGTTGCCATGCACTCCATAACCTTGGTGGATGATGGAAGGCATGTTGGCCACCTCAGGCATCGGCTGACTTGGATCTGCAAGTTGCAACTGCTTTTGGCGAATCTGTTCCAAATTACCCATGTGCTTCGCCGAGGTAATGGTCAAGATGATCTTGGGCCGATGTTCGTGGGTATATCCTATGGTTTGAAGCTTTGCAAGCTCACTGAGCTGATCCAATCGCTCAAAGTACTTGACAATCAAATCGTAGCGAGTATGCCAATCCCCAACAGAATATCCTAAAAATTGGGAAGGAGAGGGGATACTAGGGTCAAATTTCTCACCTGGGAAGAAGTAGTCCTCCTGGGCAATGGCCTGCATGCTGAGCAAAAGACCCAATACGAGTCCGAAGATCAATTTTTTCATAGGATAGCTTTATTTTAGGAAAAGTAGAAAAGGAATGGGGGATTTCCACCAAAAATCCATTAGCGGTATTCCAAATCTCCAAAATTTTGCTGTATTTTAAGGAATTAGTTCGCAATTCAAACCCAACATATCCTATGAAACAAAGAAATTTATTCGTTGCAGTCCTCTTGGCTAGTCTAGGAACAGCTTCACTTACTTTTGCGCAGCAGAATCCTACTCCGCCGCCCATGCCTCCTCAAGCTACGGAGTTTTACACTCCCGTACCCCCTAAGGTGACTCCTGGAGCGATGAACCATCAGGCTCCCTCTGATGCGATTGTCCTGTTTGATGGCAGCAGCCTGTCTGGTTTCGTTTCTGCCAAGGATGGATCAAGTCCTGCTGCCTGGAAGATTGAGAATGGAGAGTTGGTGGTACAAAAGGGAACTGGAGACATTCAATCCAAACTTCCTTTTGGTGACGCTCAATACCATGTAGAATGGTCTGCACCTACCGAAATCGTTGGAGAAGGTCAGGGAAGAGGTAATTCAGGCTTCTTTTTGATGGGATTATATGAAGTCCAAGTTTTGGATAGCTACGTAAGTAAAACCTACACCAATGGGCAAGCAGGAAGTATTTACAAGCAATTTCCTCCCTTGGTAAACCCGTTGAGAGGTCCAGGCGAATGGAATTACTACGACATTATTTTCAAGGCGCCTCGTTTTGACAAAAATGGCATGTTGACCTCACCTGCTACAGTAACGGTGTTGATCAATGGTGTCTTGGTTCAAAACAACGTGATCCTCAAAGGTCCAACCGAATACATTGGAATCCCTAATTACAAAGCGCATGCGGATGCTTTGCCGATCAAACTTCAAGACCATGGCAACCCCGTTCGATTCCGAAATATTTGGGTAAGACCTTTGTGAAGTACGAAATACCTGCCTGCGGCAGGCGATTGACGAAATACGACATCTAAATTAGAGTAAGCCCCTTTACCACTACTCGCTGATTAATTTATTCAGAAAAAATTAGAGTTTGAATAAAATGGAGGAGTTAACTCACCAAATCGTATTTCGTATCTCGTAGATCGTATTTAATCTTTCATTAAATCAACCATTAACAAGTAACCCCATGACTTCAAGAAGAAAATTTCTACAAAATACCATGCTCCTCGGAGCGGGCCTATCGATGCCCTCCATAATGACTGCTGCTGACTTTGGTACCTTTACTCGCAGCATCGGACCCAATGACCAAATCAACTACGGCCTAATCGGCTGTAAGGGGATGGGCTGGTCCAACATGAATGCACACCTAAAAATGCCACAGGTAAACTGTGTGGCACTTTGCGATGTAGATCAAAGCGTACTAGACCAGCGTACCGAAGATGTATTTAAACTTCGCGGAAAGCGACCTACCCAATACAAGGACTACCGCAAGATGCTGGAGAACAAGGACATTGATGTGGTAATCATCGGTACTCCAGACCACTGGCACTGCCTCAACATGGTGGATGCCGTTTCAGCTGGCAAGCACGTCTATGTTGAAAAGCCTATTGCCAACACCATCGAAGAATGCCAAATCATGGTTAAAGCACAGGAGCGCTACGGAAAGATTGTTCAGGTAGGACAGTGGCAGCGTTCTGGTTCCCAATACGACCAAGCCATTCAGTACGTGAAGTCGGGCAAGCTAGGCCAAATTCGTTTGGTGAAGTGCTGGGCATATCAAGGTTGGATGAAGCCAGTACCAGTGGTTGCAAATAGTGCAGTACCTGCTGGGGTGGATTACAACATGTGGTTAGGTCCTGCTCCAAAGCGTGATTTCAATGCTAACCGATTTCATTTCAGTTTCCGCTGGTTCTGGGATTATGCAGGTGGTTTGATGACAGATTGGGGCGTACACGAGATTGATATTGCTCTTTTTGCAATGGGAGTGTCAGCTCCTAAATCTGTTATGGCTTCTGGAGGTAAATTTGCCTATCCAGATGATGCATCTGAAACACCAGACACCTTGCAGACTGTCTACGAATACGAAGGCTTCAACATGCTCTGGGAGCATGCTACTGGTATCGATGG
>CAMCBC010000028.1 GCA_945872775.1 Spirosoma fluviale
ATACAGTAGGAATCTCACCAGGCCAGTTACCATGTCCAGGATGCAACGGAGTGGTCCACTCCAAGGTATTTGAACGCCAAGGATTGAGTGTAGCCTTTCTTCCTCTGTACATGCTATAAAAGAAGTTGAAGATGAAGATGAACTGTGCAGCAAAAGTGATAATCGCAGCTACAGAAACAAACATGTTCAAATCAGTATACAAATTGGTGAACTCAAAGTTGGTCCAAGAGTAATACCTTCTTGGGAAACCAGCAATACCGATGTAGTGCATTGGGAAGAATACCATGTACACACCAACGAAAGTCAACCAGAAGTGGATGTAACCCAACTTCGCATCCATCATTCGACCAAACATCTTAGGGAACCAGTGGTACACACCAGCCATCATACCAAAGAAGGAAGCAGAACCCATTACCAAGTGGAAGTGAGCTACTACGAAATAGGTATCGTGCAATTGAATATCAATCGCAGAGTTACCCAAGAAAATACCAGTCAAACCACCAGAGATAAAGAAGGATACTAGACCGATGGAGAACAACATCGCGGGGGTAAAGATCAAGTTACCTCTCCAAAGTGTAGTGAGGTAGTTGAACACTTTCACTGCAGAAGGTACTGCGATAATCAAGGTCAAGAACATGAAGATTGAACCTAGGAATGGATTCATTCCCGATACAAACATGTGGTGAGCCCAAACGATAAAAGATAGGACGGTAATACCCAACAAGGAAATGACCATGGCCTTGTATCCAAAAATTGGCTTACGAGAGTTGGTCGCAATAACTTCCGAAGTAATACCTAAAGCAGGTAACAATACAATGTACACTTCAGGGTGTCCTAGGAACCAGAACAAGTGCTGATACAATACTGGACTACCTCCTGTATTTGGAAGCGCTTCTCCAGCTACATAGATGTCAGAAAGGTAGAAGGAAGTTCCAAAGCTTCTGTCAAATACAAGCAATAGTGCAGCGGCAAATAGAACTGGGAAAGATAGAATCCCGATTACAGCTGTTAAAAAGAAGGCCCAAATTGTCAATGGAAGTCTTGAGAAAGACATTCCCTTTGTTCGAAGGTTAATTACAGTGGTAACGTAGTTAATACCTCCCAACAAAGATGAGGCAATAAAAAAGGTCATCGAGATCAACCAAAGGGTCATTCCCATGCCAGATCCTGGAATGGCTTGCTCCAAAGCAGACAAAGGAGGATACACTACCCATCCCCCACCAGCAGGGCCAGTTTTTAGGAAAAGGGAAATAAACATGATCACACCGGATACAAAGAAGAACCAGTAAGAAAGCATGTTCATAAAGCCAGAAGCCATGTCTCTCGCTCCAATCTGAAGTGGAATCAAGAAATTCGAGAAGGTACCACTCAAGCCTGCAGTCAATACAAAGAATACCATGATGGTACCGTGCATGGTCACCAAAGCCAAGTAGAAGGTAGGATCAAGCTTTCCAGCCTCATCTATCCAACCACCCAAAATTGGTCGAAGAAATTCCAGGTTCATGTCCGGGAATCCCAACTGCAACCTGAACAAGGTGGAAAGCAAACCACCAATAAGCGCCCAAAACATTCCTGTCACCAAGAATTGTTTGGCGATCATTTTATGATCGGTTGTAAAAAGATATTTAGTTATAAAATTGTCATGATGCTCGTGTTCATGATGCTCATGAACTGCGGTGTCCTGATGTGCAACTGTTGCTGTAGCCATAACTTTGATTTTTATTTATTACTAACGCTTGTTTGAATTCCTGCTAGTTCTTTAGATTCAACTTTTTGACCTGCTGCAATTGCAGGGTTTTGTTGAATGAAAGACTTTTGCTCCGCCAACCACTTTTGGTACTCGGCAGGTTCTACCACTTCAATCACTTTTTTCATCGAAAAGTGTCCACGCCCACAGATTTCTGTACAAGCGATTTCATACTCAAATTCAGGATCTTTCAATTCCGCACGCATTTCTGCGGTAGTCTTGGTTGGAACAAACCAAAAACGAGTTGGCATTCCAGGAACAGCGTCCATTTTCAAACGCATGTGCGGAGCAAATACAGAGTGCAATACATCGCGTGCTCTGATTTTGAACAACACCGGTTCTCCTTTTGGAATTACAACCTTTGGAGAAGGAAAATCATCCGTTGAATTCTTATCCGTAAAGTCAATACCATGCGAATTGGAGGCATTGATTAATCGGTAGTCGTAATCTCCAAGGACATTATCCTTGCCAGGATAGCGAACATCCCAAGCGAATTGATAGCCCATGATTTCAACCACATGTGCCTTTTCAGGAGCTGGTGCTGTAATATCCGACCAAGCAATCCAGCCTGAAATCACCAAACCTGCCAATACCACACCTGGTACAGCTGTCCAAATGATTTCCAACTTATGGTTGTCTGGATAAAAAGCAGCCTTTCTGCCTTCCTTGTACTGATACTTGTAAGGAAAAATAAACAACAGCACGTGGGTGATTAAGAATACTACCCCAGTAACTGCCATTGTAATCCAAAACAATTCGTCAGTGATGACACCATGCTCAGAAGCTACAGGCATCTGATAATTATCAAATTCTTTGATGGAATACCAGAACATTAAAATGCCTGATCCCACCATAAATACCACAAACAAGAAAGCATTCACTTTATTACTTGTGGTTTCAATTTTCCGTTCTGAACCTTTTACCACCGACACTAAAGTCTGGATACGAAATACCATCCAGACTACAGATAGCAACAATAAAACCCCTACTGCAATGAGAAACCCGTACATAACTTACCTTTTTTGGATAATTGATTAAATATGATGATTGTAACTCTCTTCTAGCATTGGGTGATTCTTTGCAATCAGATTTCTCTTGGCTAAAGCGCCAAGAACTACAAAAGTGACTGCGGAACCATACACCAAAAACATTCCTACTTCTAACAAACCTATACCACCATTGTGCCCTAAGGTACCTGGCTGAACCATCAAGGTGAAATCAATCCAGTGGCCTACCAAAAGAATGGTACAAACCAACTTGAGGAAAACGCCATGTCTTTTCGCATCTCTAGTCATCAAAACCAGAAACGGAAGGAAGAAGTTCAACCCTAAATTAACAAAAACAAATGGACCATAAATATCACTTTCCAGGCGCTCTATGAAATAAACACTCTCCTCAGGAATGTTTGCATAATAGATCAACAAGAACTGTGAAAACCAGAGGTAGGTCCAGAAAATAGAGAATCCAAACACAAACTTACCCAAGTCATGCACGTGGTTTTCATTGACCATCTCCAGGTATCCTTTTCCTTTCAAGAAAAGAACAATCAAGGTAATCGCAGAAAGACCAGATACAAACCAAGAAGCAAAAACATACCAACCAAACAAGGTTGAGAACCAGTGCGTATCAATCGACATTACCCAGTCCCAAGCAGAAATAGAAGAAGACACTGCGAAAAAAATGAGGAAGAAAGCGGACCAGCTTCTCATCTTGAACCAATGACTAGATCCTCCTAATTGGTCTTCTTGAGCAGAAATCTGCTTGAACTTGTTGAAGAAAAACACCCAAAATCCAAAGAAGATTACCATTCTAGCGATATAGAATACAGGGAAGGTCCCCTTTTCCATCGGCCAGAAGAAAAATGCTCCTTTCCCGTCAATGATTTTATCGTAATGTGGATCGTTTTTATCAAAAAGGTAGGAATGCGTCCAGTGGAATAGGTCATGATTCGCTACAAAGAAAGTAGCAAGCATCAAAACCCCTGCAATTGGTAACCAGCTACCCAAAGAAAGCATAACGCGTATTATTGGTGCAGACCAACCTGCCTGAGCAGCAAACTGGATGGCAAAGAAGAAAACTCCAATAATGGCTATACCCGTAAAGAATACGTTATTCACCCAAATGCTTGCATACAATCGTTCATACCAGTGGAAGGCATGCGTACCCGCCTCGGCACCTTCTTCATGATGGCCGCCAGTCATGGCCATGACCACCCCAATTCCTAGTAAAACTGCACCAATGACCAATACGGTCAAGATTGATTTTTTGATGGAAGCAGTGAAATCAAATCGCTGATCCAAATTATAGTGATGTTCTCCGTGATGAGCCATGATTACTTCGCTGGATTTACTGGTGCTACCGCGGTAGAATCTGCTGCAGGAATTGAATCAGCAGCGACAGCCTGACCTTGGATAACTTGTTTAACATAGTGGACAATCTTCCATCTGCTTTCAGCAGGAATTTGAGAACCATGTGCTCCCATTCTTCCTTTGCCTTTGGTGATTACATGGAAAATATGCCCTTCAGGAAGGTTGACATAAGCGCCACCTTTCAGGTTGGCAACCCCGCCGACCACTTGACCTGCTAACCCATCTCCTTCACCACCCTTGCCGTGACAGGTATTGCAATACTGTGTGTATAGTTTCTCCCCATCCTTAAGCACCTGCTCAGAGGCAGCAAAAGGGCTAGGTATTAGGGCAGCCTTATCCAATTCAAACTGTTGCAATCTGTGCGGAAGATACCCTTGCTTATTTCTAGGAACCGTATTTGCAACTGGCTCTCTCATGTTCATGCCATGAGGATTATTGACGTTAGAATTGAAGAATTCACCTTTCCCATCTTCTCGAGTGGAAAGCCAAGAACCCTGTGCTTCGTCTTTAATTTGAGATAATGGTTCGTAACCAACAGCGTGATACATCTGAGGCGCATATTCTAGCCCCGGATTTTCACCTCCAGCTTTGCATCCAGCCAACAAAGAGAGGGCTAGTACAGAACCTGCGAATAGTGATGCGTTCGTAATTTTCATAGTACGTTTATTCTATTCAAAACTTTTCTTATTCACTTCAGTAGCACCAGATTCGTTCAAAATCTCAGTGATCTTGTCCAAATCTACACTGCTGTTATTTGCCAAATCAATGGCCATGATGTGCTTGTCGTCTGTACTTCTCACATCAAAAATTCGAGGTTGTGCCCAAGGCTTCAAGTTGGAAGTGATCAAAAAGACACCCACCATACCAAAAGCGGCTAACAACACAGTCATTTCGAAGGAAACAGGCACAAAATCTGGGAAAGCTGCAAAATCCTTACCCCCGATAATCATCGGCCAGTCAAACTTCATCATGTAAAGCTGCATGGTCAAAGCCAAGCTAGTTCCTAACATGCCAAATAGAAATGCTGCAATCGGTAGTTTGCTTCGCTTGTATCCCAATACATGCTCCAATCCGTGAACTGGATAAGGAGAATATACTTCATGAATCTTTACACCGCTGCCTCTAACCTTTTCAACTGCATGGAGCAATACGTCCTCATCGTCGTAGACTCCTAAAATAAAATGAGTATCTCTTTCCATGATTATTTGTGTGCTTTTTCAGAGGATGACTTCAATACAGACTTCACCTCAGCCATGTTGATCACAGGGAAGAACTTGGCAAACAAGAAGAATGCAGTGAAGAACAAACCAAAGGTGAATAGGTAAACCCCTACATCCGCCCAGGTTGGGTAAAACATTGCCCAAGAAGAAGGCAGGTAGTCTCGGTGCAAGGAAGTCACGATAATTACAAATCTTTCAAACCACATCCCGATGTTCACCACAATAGACAAGGCAAACGTGGCTACAATAGAGGTTCTGATTTTTTTAATCCAGAAAAGTTGTGGTGAGATCACGTTACAGGTCATCATCGACCAGTAGGCCCACCAGTAAGGACCAGTAGCTCTATTGATAAAGGCATATTGTTCAGCCTCTACCCCAGAGTACCAGGCAATGAAGAATTCAGTGATGTAAGCAATACCTACAATTGATCCCGTGATGATGATCACAATGTTCATCAATTCAATGTGGCCAATCGTGATGTAGTCTTCGAGCTTGTACACCTTTCGGGTAATAATCATCAAGGTCAATACCATGGCGAAACCTGAGAAAATCGCCCCTGCAACGAAGTAAGGAGGGAAAATCGTGGTATGCCATCCTGGAATCACTGAAGTAGCAAAGTCAAAGGATACAATGGTGTGTACAGAAAGTACAAGTGGAGTAGCAAGACCTGCCAGGATCAACGATACGGATTCGTAACGCATCCAAGTTTTGGCAGCTCCATCCCATCCCATTGACAATGCTCCGTAAATAATTTTACGCAAGCCAGTTGCACGATCGCGAATGGTAGCAAAATCAGGAATCAAACCGATATACCAGAATACTAGTGAAACGGAGAAGTAGGTAGAAATTGCAAATACGTCCCACAATAAGGGAGAGTTAAAATTCACCCATAAAGAACCATAGGTGTTTGGAAGTGGAAGTGCCCAGTAGGCTCCTAACCAAGGTCTTCCCATGTGAATCACAGGAAACATCGCGGCACAAATTACCGCAAAGATGGTCATCGCCTCAGCCGCACGGTTGATGGATGTTCTCCACTTCTGTCTAAATAGTAGCAATACGGCAGAAATAAGCGTTCCTGCGTGACCAATACCCACCCACCATACGAAGTTGGTGATATCCCAAGCCCAACCTACGGTCTTGTTAAGGCCCCACATGCCTATCCCTTCCCAGAGAGTAGCCAAAATGGCAATTGATCCCAACCCGAATACACTGACGGCAGTAAGAAAAGCCATATACCACAATTTGGTTGGCTTGGCTTCTACGTGACGGCACACATCGTGTGTCACATCGTGGTAGGTTTTACCTCCGGTAACTAAGGGCTGGCGTACGGATGAAGTAACCTGCATAGTTTCTAATTATTATAATTACGCTTCGTTTTTCTCTTTGTTTCTAATCTTCGTGAAGTACCAAACATTTGGACTTACGTTAATCTCCTCCAATACATGGTACGCTCGCTCCTCACCCACTTCCTTGCTCGCAGCATCGGATTCTTCAATCTTCAATAGCTTAGACACCTTGCTTGCAGGATCATTCATGTCACCAAATACAAGGGCATCTGTAGGACAGGCCACTGCACAGGCTACATTGATCTCGCCATCTACCAAAGTACGTTTCTCACGCTTGGCGGTAAGTTTACCAGCCTGAATACGCTGCACGCACATGGAGCATTTTTCCATTACCCCACGAACACGTACGGTAACATCTGGATTTAATACCATTTTACCTAGATCGTCGTTTTGCGCAATGTTTACACCTGCAAAATCTTTGTTATCGTGGTATTTGAACCAGTTGAATCGACGAACCTTATACGGACAGTTGTTGGCACAATATCTCGTACCAATACATCTGTTGTAAGTCATTTGATTGAGGCCCTCAGAAGAGTGTGTAGTCGCAGCTACTGGACACACAGTCTCACATGGAGCATTGTTACACTGCTGACACATCATCGGTTGGAAGGTAACCTCAGGGTTTTCTGCGGCAATTTCCATTCCACTCAAATCATCAGCTGGAGCATCGGAAGAGTAGTAGCGGTCAATTCTGATCCACGCCATTTCTCTACGATTGAGTACTTCTTGCTTTCCAACTACTGCCACATTGTTTTCTACTTGGCAAGCAATGGTACAAGCACCGCAACCAATACAAGAGTTCATGTCAATGGCAAGACCCCAGTGGTGTTGGCTGTACTTGTGGCCACTCCAAAGTGATAACTTGGATGGCTTTACAAACTCACCATCTTTGTAGATTTCAGGCTTGTATCTTCCAGCGGAAGCATCTTTTTTGTATTCTGCAAGCGTAGCTTCCTGGATTACGTTTTCACGTCCCATGAAAGTCTGATGCGTTTGGGTTCTCGCAATCTTGTAGGCCTCTTCAGTAGCAACCACCTCAACCTTGGTAGTCAAGTCGAAATTCACAAAACCTTTGCTCGCATCTAGCAGGTCGTAGGCATTTACCCCTACTCCATCTGCAACTCGACCTGCTTTGGTACGTCCATAGCCTAAGGCTAGACCGAAAGTACCAGTCGCTTGACCTGGTTGAACCAAAATTGGAACCAAAATAGACTTTCCATTTACGGTAAGCTTTGCCTTCTTGGTGTTTTCCTCTACCATGGAAACACCATTTTCTGATGCCCATTTCTGAGAAACAGTGAGGTAGTTGTCCCAAGTAGCTTTCGTGATCGGGTCAGCCATTTCTTGCAACCATGGGTTGTTAGCGAATGTACCAGATCCAATACCAATTTTTGAATACACAACCAACTCAGCACCTGCGTTGGCTGCAGTGTAGGCCTTCGCAACTTCTGCAGCTGCAGTAGCTACCTGTCCAACTGGAGCCACGGTAGCAGGAACAGTTGCTTCACTAACTACTCCATTGAATAAGGCTCTATCCCAGAACTCTTGGAAAGTAGCACCTGCACCTAAAGTAGCATAAAGGCTGCTCGTCCAATTTGATTGAATGTAGTCGTAGTAAGAAACCGTAGAACCAGCCCAAGTCAAGAAAGAATCTTGCGCCTGACGGGTTTTGAATAACGGAGAGATGGTTGGCTGTGCCAAAGAATACTGTCCTTTCTTAGGCTGGAAATCATTCCAAGACTCCAAGAAATGGTGATCAGGAGCAATTACTTGAACCAAAGCAGCAGTTTCATCCAAGGTCCCATTGGTAGCGATGCTCAATTTTGCTTTTGCAATACCCGCAGCAAGATCGGCACCTCGAGGATGGTCATATACTGGGTTACAATTGTAGAAAATCACCGCTCCAACGCTACCACCTTTCAACTCGGTGATAAATTGGTTCATGCGAGCATCATTGCCCTTTCTGAAATATACTGGAGTTGAGAAATCAACAGTAGCACCGTTGTTACCTAACAACTCATTGATGGCGTGAATGACAACCTGTACGTTTGGATCGTTTGAACCAGATACGACTAGGGAGGCACCTTTAGCTGCCCATAGTTCTTTGGCAGCTTTGTCCAAGTGTGCAACTTCTACTTTTGCTCCGGCTACAGGTGCTACACCTGCTTTTGCTGCGATGGCATTGTACAAGGCCAAAACTGCAAGACCTGATTGAGAAGCTTTGATTGGAGTACGGTAATCTGCGTTAGCTCCAGTCAAAGACAGGTTGGACTCAAACTGAAAGTGACGAGACATTTCTGCCTTATCCTTGCTGATTTTACGTGTTTTGGCATACGCACCTGCAAATTCAATTGGAGAAATCCAAGTACCTAGGAAATCCGCTCCAAATGAAACGATGGTCTTTGCCTTGTCGAAATGGTAGGAAGGAAGAATTGCCTGACCATAAAAAACTTCAGAAGCTTTGGTGATGCCGTAGTTGGAGATGGAATCATACACGACCACTTCAGCTCCACCGAATGCTGCACTAAATTCTTGTAGTGCTTTTTCAGTAGAAGGAGATAGGATGGTGTTGGTTACAATCTTTACCGTTCCGGCTGCAGCCAATTTTGATTTAACATGTGCATCCACCTTGGTCCAATCCGATGCAGCACCGGCAAGCATTGGGCCTGCAACTCGCTGCTTATCGTAAAGTGAAAGCACAGAGGCTTCAACAATGGCGTTTACTTTACCCTTAGTAATTGGAGAAAGTTCGTTGCCATCAATTTTGATTGGACGACCTTCTCTTGTTTTCACTACAATGGATGCATAGTCCCCTCCAGAAGAGTAGGTAGATGCATAGTAGTTAGGGATGGAAGGGTTGATATCAATCGGCTTATTTACATAAGGGATTGCCTTACGAACTGGAGTTTCACAAGCTGCCAAGGAAGCCGCTGCCAAACTAAAGCCCATCAATTTGAGGAAATCTCTTCTTGAAGCGCTACCATCTTCGTTTAGGGAACTTGGCAGTTCAGCAAACTCGCGGTCAGCATTTTTTACAAACTCCGGATCGTTGCTAAGTTGCTCGAGCCCTTTCCAGTAGGTTTTTTTATTTTCCTTCATTTTATTTCTAGGAATGAATTTTCAAAAGGATAAGGAATTAATAGTGGCACTTAGCACACTCTAGACCACCGATGTCTTTCACTTTCAGTGCATCTTTAGAAGTAGAGTGAAGTTGAACCAATTTGTCGTAATACACATTGCCTTCGGTGGCAATCTCAGTTTGTCGGTGGCAATCGATACACCAACCCATAGTCAAGGTGCTGTGCTGACCTACGACTTCCATTTCTTGAATCGGGCCGTGGCAGGTTTGACACTCTACCCCACCCACAGCTACGTGCTGGGCATGGTTGAAGTAGGCTAGGTCTGGAAGGTTGTGAACTCTCACCCATTCAATTGGCTGATTGTTGTCCACTGCATTGTAAATTTTTTGAATCTCAGGAGAGATTCCCTCTTTGCCACCAACATTTTGAATGTGGGTATGGCAGTTCATACAAATATTTGCAGAAGGGATATTGGCTGACTTTCCGATTTCAACGCCAGTATGGCAATACTGACAGGCGATTTCATACTGACCAGCGTGAAGTGCATGTGAAAAAGCAATGGGCTGTGCAGGAGCATATCCCTGCTGTATACCTACGGAATAGAGTCCATCAATTGCAGTTTTAGCTGTAAATGCAATTACTAAAGCGGTGACAAGAATGATGACTGCATCACTCTTTAGTATTTTGCCAAAGTCGGTTTTTTGAGAAACATACTCTTTCTCCTCTTCAGGAAGGTCTTGCTTTTGTATGTACTTGGTAAGTACAGTAACAATTAAACCCAGCACAATCAGAATAAGGAGTAAAATAAACGCCAAAACACCAATGATGATGCTTAAGTATTCATTAGGAATCCCTGAACCAGCGGCAGCAACAGCTGGGTCTCCAGCAGCCCCAGGAGCAGCGGCTGCTGCAGCATCGGCCTTATCTCCATGCTCGATGTAGGACAATAAGTTATCTAGGTCACCGTCGCTCAAAAACTCATGCGAAGGCATTACGGTGTTGCTGTATTCTTTGTACAAGGCATTGGCGTAGGCATCGCCAGAAGCAATCACCGCTTGCGAATTTTTGATGAAGCTCTTTGCCCAAGCAATCGACTGTCGATCAGAAATGCCTCTTAAGGCAGGACCCACATTTTTTTGATCTAGCTTGTGGCATTGCTTACAATTGGCGTTAAATACAGTTTTACCTGCTGCAATTGCTTCATCACTGCTTGCCACTGCTGGATCGGCAGCATAAGCTGAAACCCCTACCAAAATGAAAAACAGCATTGCCAGTGTTTGGAAACTCCATCGAATCCCTACTAACGTGCGTTTTGATAACATATTATTGCAATTAAATAGTTTAAACGGTTCTCAGTAACTCCTGCAAAGGTAGTACGGAGGGTTAATTTTTCAAATAAGATTATGGGAATCTGGAACAAGTTTTGGAACCTAAATCCGACTGACTACTTTGCTGTATTTCAATGAATTACAAGCTGTTTTTAGAAGTGATTATTATTTAGAATTATTATAAATAAACAATTTTACTTGCCGCAAGTTTTCAACGCTTGGCTTTTCCAAATTTATGCCCTTCACCAACTACGATTTGAACCACGAATCCAATCAAAAATCCTTCAAGAATTACCAATGAAAACTCGTCAATCACATTTGTAGAAGCGAAGATTTTCCGTAAATTTGCGTTCCAATTATTGGTCGCGTGGCCGAGTGGCTAGGCAGAGGTCTGCAAAACCTCGTACAGCGGTTCGAATCCGCTCGCGACCTCTACAAAAAGCATCTCCTAACCGAGATGCTTTTTTCGTTTCTTGCACTACTTTCAAGGAACAATAAAATTAAAGGCAGTACTGCTTCCCTTATTTCACGTAAACGCTTTAATGACTACAAAAAAAAACGCCAGCAATGCTGGCGTTTTAATACGTATTCGCTTGGGGAAGAATTACTTCTTGCCTTCCATTTTTTCCTTTAACTCAGCAAGTGCATCGATGTCACCAAAAGTAGACTTCTCCGCCTGTGCAGGCATCTCAGCAGCTTCTTCTTTCTTCTTTGCAGGAGCAGGAGCAGCAGCCTTCTTAGGAGCTTTTGCTTCTTCTCTGAACATAGCCGTGTGAGAAAGTACAATTCGCTTGTCATCTTTAGAGAACTCAGCTACTTTGAAATCTACTGACTCTCCAACTTCAACTTGTGAACCGTCTTCCTTCTCCAAGTTTTTAACGGTTGCAAATCCTTCCAATCCGTAAGGAAGTTCAAGAACTGCACCTTTATCATTCTTAGAGTTTACTATGCACTTATGTACAGATCCAATTGGGAACAAAGTTTCAAAAGTATCCCAAGGATTCTCTTCCAACTGCTTGTGGCCCAATGCCAATCTTCTGTTTTCTACATCAAGTTCAAGTACCGCTACATCTAGCTCATCTCCAACTTTCACAAACTCAGATGGGTGCTTGATTTTCTTGGTCCAAGAAAGGTCAGATACGTGAACCAAACCATCGATACCCTCTTCCAATTCAAGGAATAGGCCGAAGTTAGTCAAGTTACGAACCACACCTTTGTGCTTGGTGCCTACTGCATACTTCGCAGACATGTCACCTTTAGTCCATGGATCTTCGGTCAATTGCTTGATGCCCAAAGACATTTTGCGCTCGTCCTTATCAAGAGTTAATACCACAGCTTCGATTTCAACACCTACTTTCACAAAGTCAGCAGGGTTTCTCAAGTGCTGAGACCAGCTCATTTCAGATACGTGGATCAAACCTTCCACACCTGGAGCCAATTCTAAGAATGCACCGTAATCTGCTACGTTTACAATCTTGCCCTTCACTCTAGAACCAACTTCAAGCGTTGAAGCCAAGGAATCCCAAGGATGAGCGCTCAACTGCTTCATACCCAAAGAAATTCTTCGCTTCTCGTCATCAAAGTCAAGCACCACAATCTGAACCTTCTGGTCAAGCTGCAATACTTCTTCTGGATGGTTGATACGACCCCAAGAAATATCGGTGATGTGAAGTAGACCATCTACACCTCCCAAATCGATGAATACACCGAAGTTGGTCATGTTCTTGATCACCCCTTCCAATACCTGACCTTTCTCTAGGTTGTTTAGGATCTCTGCTTTTTGCTTCTCTAGATCTTTTTCGATCAAGACCTTGTGCGAAACAACTACGTTATCGTTGGTGTGGTTGATTTTCACAACCTTCACTTCCATTTTCTTACCTACATAAACATCGAAATCGCGGATAGGCTTCACGTCAATCTGAGAACCTGGCAAGAATGCTTCTACACCATAGATATCTACGATCAAACCACCCTTAGTTCTACGCTTCACTAGACCTTCAATGACGCTATCTTTTTCCAAAGCAGCCTCAATATCAAGCCATGCACGAACGATTTTTGCCTTCTTACGGGAAAGGATCAACTGACCCAAAGCATTCTCTTGCTCCTCGATGAATACATCTACCTCGTCGCCAACTTGGATGCTAGCAAGGTCACGGAATTCGGAAAGTGGCACTAAGCCATCAGACTTGAACCCGATGTTGATGATTACATCCTTGTCGTTTACTCCTACTACTACTCCTTTGATCACTTCTTTTTCAGTGATCTCACTCAAAGTACCTGCATACATGGCTTCCATTTGAGCGCGTTGCTCTTTGGAATAGCCTTCTCCGAAGCCTTTGGTGCCGAAGTCGTCCCAGTTAAAATCTTTTGTACTAGACATAAAATACGACTCTGATTGACCCGCTTCCCTAGAGTCATTGGGAAGGAGTTTTTGGGTTAATACTTAGCGATTGGAACTTCCAAAACACTCCATTCACTCGAATGGACTGCAAAGGTAAGGGATTTCTTGAAATGGAAATAAAACCGAACAAAAATTAGCACGTATCTACCAAAGCTTTTGGCTTGGTATTTTGCCGGATTCACCCTAAAATTGAATTCAAAAAATAAGCCCCGACACGAAATCGGGGCTTGCAAGCAAAGAGTGAAAGATTTTTTACGAACTCAAATCTACTAAAGAATTTTAAATGTTCAAGCCCTTTCAATGGATCTATACCATCTATTCAGCATTTCTTTTTTTTGTTCTCATGTTGTTGGTTGGCCTATTTGTACTGATTCCCTTGCTTATTCACCCTCGAGGAGATAAAATTTCCTTCGTATTTATCCGCATTTGGGTAGGAACCTGGGCTTTTTTATCTGGAATTCGGTTCGAGGTCCATGGAAAGGAACACCTCGACCTCAAGCAAGCATATATCTTTATATTTAACCACCGCTCCAACTTGGATGCCCCACTCCTCCCCATGGTGATTCCTCATTACGTGAGAGCAATTGGAAAAAAGGAACTTTCTAAAATCCCTATTTTTAGTACGGTAGTAAGCAAACTGGCCATTTGGGTGGATCGAAGCAACCCAGAATCCAGACACAAAAGCTTGGAAAAATTGGTGGTTCTGCTCAATCAAGGCATCTCGGTAGTTGTATCTCCGGAAGGCACCCGAAACAATACAGACCAAACCCTACTCCCCTTCCAAAAAGGAGCGTTTCGGTTGGCGATAGAAACCCAAACTCCCATTATGGAAATGGCTGTAATTGGCGCAGACAAATTGATGAAAAGGGGTTCTATCTTGCTCAAACCAGGAAAAATTAGCGTTTACTTTTCCAAGCCACTTTTCCCACCAACCACTTCTTCCCAAAACGAAGTGGATGCCTTTGCTGAAAAATGCAGAAATAGACTAGAAGCAATGATCCTTACGCATGAGTAGTAGGAAGCTCTTCTTCCTCTGAAAATACCTCCCGCGTGAGGTCCTCAAACAGCACGTAAAGCACCAAAAAAGTAAGCGGAAGCGTCACCACCAACCCAATTCCAGCCAGCAAAATCCCCGCTGCATTGAGTACAATAAAAATCAGTACCAAAACCAGAAACTGCCACCAGTTGCGCGTGATGAGCTTCCTGCTCCATTCCATGGCTGACCAGGGATCCATCCCACCAAAAATGCCCATTTGAATCGCAAACAAGTACCCAACTCCAAGGTATATGCCCGGCAAAATCAAGGCAATTAAACCCAGAGCAATTAACACCTGGCTGAGCAAAGAAATAATTACCGAAGGGATCCAAAAGCGAAAGCCTGCAAAAAAATCAGGGTAAACCACTTCCTCCCCACGGCTCATTTTATTGGCAACTAAGTAAAAACCCGCATAAAAAGGTGGGGCAAGCAAGGTACTGTAAACGATCATGTAGGCCTGCGCATAAATCACCACCATGCCTTGAATGGAAAGGATCAACAGCATGTACATGGAAAAGAAAAACGGATGCAGCTTGTAAAGCTCCCAGGCTCGTACAAAAGCAGCCTTGATGTCTATCGCTACAGGTACCGTAAGCAGGCGTTCTACTTTCATTTATTTGCTAAAAGCCTCCAAAATATCGTGCTTGGTAATGATATGAATTTTGTCCGCTGTGTCACGAACCAAAACGGCTTTTTCCTTTTCTACCATGGAAGAAAGTACGTCTAAGGTGGAATCCAAAGCCACAAACTTCATGGAACCTTCCATCACCTCTGCAACAGTAGCATCTTTCAACAGCGGATTATCAATGATCTTCGAAAGAAGCTTGTTGTCTGTCAAACAACCGACCACTTCTTCCCCATCCAACACCGGAATCTGAGAAATACTTTTTCCATTCATCAACCCAATGGCTTCTTTCACCGTGTCGGATTTGTTCACGGAAAGGAGCTGGTACGTTCCACTTCGCTGCGCAATGATATCCCGGGCTGTGGAGTACGTTTTATCTTCCAAAAATCCATGGTTACGCATCCATTCGTCATTGTACACCTTACCCAAATAGCGAGTACCATGATCTGGAAGAATAATCACCATCACATCTCCCTCTTTCAAGTGCTCCTTGGCATACTCCAAGGCTCCATGCACTGCCGATCCACAGGACCAGCCTACAAAAAGTCCTTCCTCACGTGCCAAACGACGCGTCATCACTGCAGCATCCTTGTCTGTCACCTTGATGAAGTGGTCAATCAAAGAAAAGTCCACATTCTTTGGCAGAATATCTTCTCCAATCCCTTCAGTGAGGTAAGGATAAATTTCCTTTTCGTCAAAAATTCCTGTCTCCTTGTATTTTTTGAATACGGATCCATAGGTATCCAATCCTACCGTGATCAGGTTAGGGTTTTGCTCTTTCAAATATTTGGCTGTGCCACACATGGAACCGCCAGTACCTACACCCGCAGCATAGTGAGTGATTTTACCTTCGGTATCTTTCCAGATCTCTGGTCCAGTAGTCTCGTAATGCGCTTGGGCATTGGAGAGGTTATCGTACTGGTTGGGGTAGAATGAATTCGGAATTTCTTTATTTAATCTCCGCGCTACGGAATAGTACGAACGGGGATCTTCAGGGCTCACATTAGTAGGGCAGACGACTACTTCAGCACCTACCGCACGAAGGATATCAATCTTTTCTTTGGACTGCTTATCGGCCATCGTAAAAATACACTTGTAACCCTTGGCAACAGCTGCCAATGCCAAGCCCATGCCCGTATTTCCGGAAGTTCCTTCAATCAAAGTTCCTCCTGGCTTCAATAGGCCCGCCTTCTCCGCATCCTCCACCATTTTCACCGCCATGCGGTCCTTCATCGAATTGCCTGGGTTAAAGTATTCTACCTTGACCAAGACCTCTCCTTTTATACCGAGGGAAAGTTTGTTGAGGCGGATCATCGGGGTATTCCCGATTGTTTCGATGATGGAGTTGTAAATCATGGAGCGGTTATATTTGGATACCTCAAAAATAAATGAATTTCTCGGGTCCCGCCTATTCTAAACTAGGAACTGAAAAAAAAATCATCCCTATCCTCCGTACCTGGTTTCCAAAGCGCTTGTAGTTAGAAACTTTCAGGGCAAATAAAATTTACAACTCCTTGAATTCCAATCGCTTTAATATATCCAAAGTCACATGGGTAAGAATAGCAGCTACCAAGCCTAAACCCAGCACTGCAGCCCCAAATCCATAAATAAACTTTCCTGTTACCCCGAATAGCAGCCCCGAGAAAAATAAGGTAGGCACTATCCCAAATAGTACGATTCCCCCAATCATCAAGGGCTTGATCAGGATTCGATCCCAACCCTCATCCAATCCCACCTGAGGAATCAGGTTGACTCCTAGACCAATTACATAGGAGAAAATCAGTCCCACCGGGAATAGCAGAATCAACCAATAATTGTAGTTCCCAATCACCACGGAAGGAACGATCAGCAGCAGGGCAAAAATCAGCGTTTGCACGAGATCCAGCTTGATCATGTTCCAAAATTTCGAAGACCAACTAGCAGGAATTAAAATAAACCAAGGTTTCTTCAGGTCCCCAATATTGGCTCTTCCAATGCCCGCCATGAAATAAAAGAAGAGTAAGAACAAGAGGTAAAAGTAGAGCACCTGGTGCGAAAACCAGTCAAAGTGTCCTAGGCCTGCAAGTACAATTCCCAAAATGGCCATTCCGCCGGTATATAGCCCAATCAGTGGGTGAATATCCTGCCTGCTGCTCTGTACATAATTTCGCCAATAGAGTGCCTTGGCTCCCAAACCAAATTCAGGGAGTGCCAATTGCTTTTTGGAATTTAGACTGTAGGCATCCTCTGTCACCTCTTTGGTGCCTTTTGCCTTTTCCAGTCGATCTTCATTGTTCTGGGTTGCCTCCAATACATCCTCGTAATAATGCCCAGAATACTGAATCACCAACTTGACCACCGCATAATAGGTGATCCCATATAGGAGCAAATAGGTGGTAGACAAGATCCAATTCCCATCCAAAAAATAGGCCATCATCCCCCTGCTCCAGCCCACCACTGGAAACAAGTTAAACCAAGGAGAGCTAATCCAAGCAAACATGCCTTCCCAAAACACAGGAGCCAAAAATCCTGGAATCAAAATCAGCAAGCTTAAGAGTACCCCTAGCACCAGGACACCCACTCGCAACTGCTCCAAAATACCAAATCGGGTATGGAGCGTGTAGATCAAAAACCGGAGCGGAAAAATAAGGAAAAAGTACAGCGCAAAGCCAAATAGCAAAAACAGTGCTCCCAAAACATCCAAATCAAATTCACTCGCCAGTTGGCCTCCACTGTACACCAGGAAAATCATGGATCCACCCAAAGCAGGCAAAATGGAGCGGGCCATGTAATACAGCAACAAATTTTCTGGCTTCACCGGGGCCGTGAACAATAGGTTCACGTCAGCCATTTTGAAAAAGGTAATGTTGTTTTTAGTAGCCCGGTACAACTGGAAAATAAAAAAAATCAATGCCAAGAGCGTCAAACCTCCAATAATGTTCTGCTGCGTGACATCCACCTCCCCTGCAGCATCCATGTTCACATTGGTAGCTACTTTCTGAGATCCAGCAATCCCTTGGGAATACATAAATACAAAGTAACCCGCGGCAATTCCATAAGGAATCAAGCGCAGCGGGTTTCGTAGAATCAACAACAGGTTATTGACGAAAATCAAAAAATCCTTTTTCAGGAGTAGGCGAACCTCATTCATCTTTGGTCAATTCTAAAAACAAATCCTCTAAACTTAACCCAGATCCAGATTCAGCCTGCAACTTCAAGTTGGCGATGCTGTCGTTGCCAATAATCTGGCCTTCCTTCATGATCATAATTCGATCGGCTATCGACTCTATCCCCTCAATCAAATGGGTAGAAACCAAGATGGTTTTGCCCTGCTCTTTTAAGGTTTTAAATAGATTCTTAGTGTTCTTAATTGCTTTGGGATCCAATCCAATCATGGGCTCATCAAAAAATAGGAGCTTTGGATCAGGTAATAAGGCGCAGCAGATGGAAACTTTCTGACGCATTCCTTTGGACAAGTCCCTGCCCAGCTTCTTCTGCTTGTCCTCCAACTCATACATTTCCAACAATTCCAAGGCTCTGGGCTTCCAATCTTTCACGCCATAGGCTTGCGCCACAAATTGCATGTGCTCCCAAATGGTCAATAAATCGTAGACATAGGGAGTTTCAGGGATGTAGCTAAACAACTTTTTGGCTTCCACAGACAGGTGGTCGTAGCCGCCAATCTGAATTTCACCCTCTGTTTTGCGAAGCAATCCCACAATGCATTTCATGGTGGTACTTTTCCCCGCTCCATTGGGACCCAACAAGCCTACCACTTCTCCCCCATCGAGGTGAAAGCTGACCTCTTTGACAGCTGCTTGCTTGTTGTATACTTTGGTGAGTTGCGTGACCGTTAACATATTCCTAGTTTTTGCATTGCTGTAGAACTTATAATTTATTGAATCTAAAAAATGGGGTCTTATAAAATTAAATCCTTAGCCTAAAAGTTTAATAGAGTACGATGTTACTCTAATTTTTCCTTATCCTTTCGCCCCAGCCAAAAGATAGAGCACTGCCATCCGTACCGCTACCCCATTTTCGACTTGGTCTAGGATTATGGAGTGCGAAGAATCGGCTGCATCAGAACTCAATTCCACACCTCTATTGATGGGGCCTGGGTGCATGACTACAATCTCCTTGTTGAGGCTATCCAGCAACTTCTTGTTGATACCGTAGTACAAGGAATACTCGCGAAGGCTTGGGAAATACTTGATCTGCTGCCGCTCCAACTGAATTCGAAGCACGTTGGCGACGTCGCACCATTCCAAGATCTTGTGGAGATCCAACTCCACCTTCACCCCAAGGCTTTCAATGTACTTCGGAATGAGCGTTACCGGTCCGCATACACGAACTTCCGCGCCTAGTTTTTGAAGGCAGAAAATATTGGAAAGCGCCACTCGAGAGTGGAGAATATCGCCGATGATGGCTATTTTTTTTCCGGTGAGGTCGCCCAACTTTTCCTGCATGGAAAAGGCATCCAAGAGTGCTTGTGTAGGGTGCTCGTGCGTGCCGTCTCCAGCATTGACCACGTTAGCGGGTACATTTTTAGAAAGAAAATGAGGGGCTCCGGGGCTTGCATGGCGCATCACCACCATGTCCACCTTCATGGCCAAAATGTTATTGACCGTATCAACTAGGGTTTCCCCCTTCTTGACTGAGCTATTGGAAGAAGAAAAATTGACTACATCTGCACTGAGTCGCTTCTCCGCAAGTTCAAAGGAGAGACGGGTGCGGGTGGAGTTTTCAAAAAAGATATTGGCAATGGTGATGTCACGAAGGGAAGGAACTTTCTTAATCGGTCGGTTGATCACCTCCTTAAAATTGGTAGCTGTCTCCAGCACAAGTCGGATGTCCGTCTCGCTGAGTTCTTTGATGCCTAAAAGGTGCCTGGTGCTGAGTTGCGACATAGTTAGCTCGTTACTTTCTCTGTGATCCATATGGCATCCGCGGGATTTCCCTGAGCCACCCACTCTACCACTACATATTGACTATCTAACGTATTGACTTTTACGCCGTAATAATCCGGCAAAATCGGGTAATCTCGGGTGAGTCTTCGATCTACCAAAACCATTAATTCCACTTTCAGGGGTCTTCCAAAGGCAATCATGGCATCCATCGCTGCACGAACTGATCTGCCCTTGTACAATACATCGTCGATGAGCACCACTTTTTTTCCTTCTACCAAGAAATCGATTTTGGTTTCGTTGGCCTTCAGTGGAAAGTCTCTTCTTCGGAAGTCGTCGCGGTGGAAGGTGGCATCTAGGTAGCCCGAAGGAACCGTCACTCCAGAAATTTCTTTAAGTAGTGCCACAATTTTGTCTAGAAGCAAGGTGCCTCTCGGCTGTAATCCCAAAAAAACCGTGTTTTCGAAATCGTCGTGATTTTCGATAAGTTGGTAGCAGAACCGCTTCAGTGTGATGTCAATCTGCTGCTGATCGAGGACTAGCCG
>CAMCBC010000029.1 GCA_945872775.1 Spirosoma fluviale
TCCTCGAAGGCTTTCCAATCACCATTGATGAATGCCTCTACTTTTGCAATCGCTTCAGCAGCAGCCTCCTTGGCTTGCATAAGCAAACGCTCCTCGGTTGCTCCCGGTGCAGTGTAGCTTGAATTGGCATAGCTTCTTGGATCAAACAAACGGCTCATCGTAGTTGGGAATAGGTTTCTTACAATTCCTTGTCCTTCTACTTTAGGTCCTGTGAATGCTTCACGCGCGGCATCTAATTTCTTCTTGATGTCTTTAGCGGCAGTTTCAAGGGCTTTGGCATCATCGGTCTTCACATCCTTAATGAGTGAATTCACCTTATCGATTACCTTCTGAGCTTCATCTAATTTTTTGGTAGTAGCAGTCACTTCAGAAGAAAGTGCTTCCACCTTTTTCAAGAAGTTGTCCTTGGCTTGTAGGTCTGTAAGTACAGGCTTGATGCGTGGATCTGCATGTACCGTGATGGAAGTTTCAGAAGATTCTCCTCCATATTCCATCACTACTTTGTAGGTTCCAGGAATCGCATCTCCACCACTTGGTTCAAAGAATCCGCGGCTTCTACCTCCGCCACCTTGTCCTCCACCTTGACCACCACCCCAGCCGCCGGTCATTTCAGCAGTGGATTTACGGTCTAGGTTCCAAATGATTCGGTTCACTCCTTTAGTAGGTAGCGTCTTCAAAGTTCTGATTTGCTCTCCAGAAGCAGTGTAAATTTTGACGGTTAGGGAATCCAATTTTTCTTTTTCATCCTGGATCAAATAGCTCAATCGACCACCAAAGACACGGTTTTCACCGGCATACTTTGCAGAAGCCATGAAGCGTTCGCCATGAGGCTGCTGGATTTCAGCTTGGTAGGCATCTGGAGCTGGGAAGGCGGTGATTTTACCTGCTGGAGCTTTACCGGCGTTCTTGGCAAATGCACGAAGTGGACGGATGTCGTCCAGAACGTAGATCGCACGTCCAAATGTCCCAATTACCAAATCTGCTTCACGCTCTTGGATGGTCATGTCGTAGGTAGACACTGCCTTAGGATAACCATGCTCCCACTTATTCCAAGTTTTGGCTTTGTCAAAGGAAACATAGAGTCCAAACTCAGTACCCAAGAATACCAAGTTAGGTTCAGTTGGATCTTGCTTGATGGAAAGTGTAAAGCCCCAAACCTTTGAATCATCAGCGATTCGAGTGAAGGTTTTACCATAATCCGCACTGTGGTACGCATAGGCAGCAAAGTCATTATTGCGGTAGTTGTTTGCAATTACCCATACTTCACCTGCATTGTATTTGGATGCTTGTACCTGTGGAATCCAAGAAGCCTTTGGAAGTCCAGTAAGTTTAGCGGCTACATTGGTCCAAGTCTTGCCACCATCTTGAGTCACTTGAAGGTTACCATCGTCTGTACCTACCCAGATGACATTCTTGTCTACCGGAGAAGGGGCAATCGCAAGGATGGTCGTATGGTTTTCAGCACCCGTGATGTCAAAAGTCAAACCACCTGTTTTTTGTTGACGCTGCTTGGTGGAATCGTTGGTGGTCAAATCTGGAGAAATGATTTCCCAGGTTTCACCAGAATCTTTGGACTTGTGCAAAAACTGAGAAGCATAGTACACGGTATTGGCATCATGAGGATCCTGAGCAATTGCTGCATTCCAGTTGTATCTTAGGAATACATTCTTGTCTGGGTGCGTAGGACGGATGGTACGGTTGTGACCAGTAAGCTTGTCAAATCGGCTCACATTTCCTCCTTGAGACATGGTGTATCCATATCTGGAATTGGCAGGGTGAGACACTACATCAAAGCCATCTCCAAAGGAAACTTCTTGCCAATAGGTATTTCGGATGCCATCACCTCTCCAGAGGTAGGCAGGACCTGTCCAAGATCCATTGTCTTGCATGCCACCATAGACATTGTAAGGTACTTCGTTGTCTACATTGATGTGGTAAAACTGACCTACAGTGATTCCTTCTGCGAAAAACCAGGTTTTACCCATGTCTCTAGACACGTTTAATCCGCCGTCGTTGCCATTGATTAGCAAGGAGGGATCGTTAGGATTGATGTACCAAGCATGGTGATCTGGGTGTACGCCAGAGTAGGAAAGCAATTCTCTGAAGCTCTTTCCTCCATCTTCGGTGATTCCTACACGAGAGTACAAGGTGTAGAGTCTGTTTTCGTTTTTAGGATCCGCATGGATTTCAAAGTAGTAGAAAGGTCGATCTCCAATTTCAGCTTTGTCGTTGATCATGCTGAACTTTCCTCCTCCATCTTCAGATACATACAATGCATTTTTAGAAGATTCGATGAGTGCATAAACTTTGCTGCTATTTGCTTTGGAGATGGCTAATCCCATTCTACCCAAGTTGCCTTTAGGTAGTCCATTTTCTTCTGCGGAAAGTTTTTTCCAATTGTCTCCACCATCCTGAGTGACATAAAGTCCTGAGCTAGCTCCTCCCGACTCAAAAAACCAAGGATAGCGTCTGTGTTCCCACATGTTGACGAAGATTTTGTTTGGGTTGTTGGGATCCATGATCATTTCTCCCACACCTGTTTTGGTATCTACATACAAGATTTTTTTCCAGGTTTTGCCTCCGTCAGTAGTCTTGTACACACCACGATCCTCTTGAGTGCCCCAAGGTGAGCCGATGGCACCAACAAACACGGTATTTGGGTCATCCGGATGCACGATGATTCGGTGTATCGCGCGGGTTTTTTCAAGACCCATCAGTTGCCAGGTCTTTCCTGCATCCATGGACCGGTATACCCCATAACCCATGTTCAGGGAGTTTCTTGGATTACCTTCTCCTGTACCCACCCAAATGATGTTTGGGTTTTTCTGATAGATAGAAATGGCACCTATGGAATGTACCTTTTCATTATCGAAAATAGGTTCCCAAGTAATTCCTCCTGAAGTAGACTTCCAAAGTCCACCAGAGGCAGAGCCTGCATAAATGACAGTGGGATTGTCGTGAACGGCATCGATGGCAGTAATTCTACCGCTCATCGCACCGGGACCGATGCTTCGCGCTTTCATGGATTTAAAAACGTCCATGTTGACCTGCTGTGCTTGCACGCTTAGCTGCAGCAACGCCAGGAAAATTAAAAGAACTAATTTTTTCATGTGACTAGAGGTATGTTTCAATTTTTTCCAAGTAAACCAATTTTACTGATTTTCAAGGCTGAATTTACTTCAAAGGGAGGTATTGTTTAAAAAGCAGGACTATTTTTTTTATTCATGGTTTGGGGAAAGCTCGCTTTTTGATTTTCTTTAAGAAAAAATAAAAAATGGCAAAATACAATTTCAGGTCCTTGCTAGGACTTTTCTTTTTTGTGGGCATGAGCACCCTTTCTGCTCAGAATGGTCGTTTTCAACAAGCAGTCGCCTACAAGATGGAGGTAGACATGGATGTGGTGACCAACCAATATACAGGTGTACAATCCCTTTCTTATACCAATAACTCACCGGATACCTTGAAGCGGGTATTTTATCATTTGTATTACAATGCCTTCCAACCGGGAAGCATGATGGATGTTCGATCTCGAACGATTTCTGACCCAGATCAGCGGGTAAAGGATCGAATTTCTAAATTGACACCTGAGGAAATCGGATACCTCCATGCAACGAAGCTGACCATGAACGGTAAGCTAGTACGCTTCACAGAGGTGGGGACAGTATTGGAGGTGGATTTGGATCAACCCATCTTGCCCAATTCCACGGTAAAATTTGAAATGACCTTTGAAGGTCAGGTTCCACTTCAAGTAAGGCGTTCAGGTAGGGATTCCGAAGAGGGAGTTCGCTATTCCATGTCGCAATGGTACCCCAAGATGGCCAATTACGATGAGCAAGGTTGGCATGCCAATCCGTATGTAGGCAGAGAATTTTATGGGATTTGGGGAGATTTTGACGTGAAAATCACCATTGACAAAACCTATACCTTAGGTGGTACAGGATACCTTCAAAACCCAAACCAAATCGGTCATGGATACCAGGATGAAGGAGTGAAAGTATCAGAGCCCAAAGGAAAAACATTGACTTGGCACTTTGTAGCACCTCAGGTCCACGACTTTATGTGGGCAGCGGACAACAAATACAAGCACGACAAGATGCAGATGGCTAACGGGATCACGGTACACCATTTTTACATTCCTGGAGAGAAGACCACCGAAAACTGGGAAAAACTTAAGGAGTTTACTCCTAAAGCCATTGATTACTTGTCACAAAAATTTGGGCAATATCCGTACAAGCAATTTTCTGTGGTTCAAGGAGGAGATGGAGGAATGGAGTATGCCATGTCTACCTTAATTACTGGGGAGCGGACATTACCGAGTTTAGTAGGGGTAATGGTGCACGAATTGGCGCACAGCTGGTTTCACGGAGTCCTGGCTTCCAACGAATCCTTGTACCCATGGATGGATGAAGGTTTTACTTCTTATGCCTCGAATTTGGCAATGGCAGCGATATTTCAGCCCAATCCAGCTCCGCAGCGTAGTTCCTATGGTGGGTATTACCGCTTGGTGAAGTCTGGATTGGAAGAGCCCATGTCTACGCATGCGGATCACTACCAAACCAACTCAGCCTATAGTGCAGCAGCATACAGCAAAGGAGCTGTTTTCTTGGCACAGTTGGGCTATGTAATCGGAGAAGAAGCACGAGATCGTGGAATGCTACGGTACTTTAATACCTGGAAGTTTAAACATCCCAATGTCAATGACTTGGTTCGGGTGATGGAAAAAGAAAGTGGCTTGGAGCTCGATTGGTACAAAGAGTACTTCGTGAATTCCATCAAGACCATTGATTATGCAGTCAAAGAAGTGAAGGCCTCGGAAGAAGGTACCTCAATCACTTTGGAACGAGTTGGAGCGATGCCAATGCCGGTAGATTTGGTGATTACCTACAAGGATGGAAGCAAAGAGTTGGTATACCTTCCCTTGGAAATGATGCGTGGTGATAAAAAAGTGGAGTCAAATGCCCCTACGTTACTTATGAGTCAGGATTGGGCTTGGACACATCCTACGCAAACTATCCAGATCAAAAAGGCGATGGATACCATTAAGTCTGTGGAGATTGACCCAAGCAAGCGTATGGCAGATGTACAGGCGGAAAATAATAAAGTGGAGTTTTAGGCTCCACTTCAAATTTGTTTAAAGAAAAAAGGTGGAGATTAACTTCCACCTTTTTTTATTAGAATCAACCTGCGTTCTTCTTGTCCTGTACTTCAGTACGGATTGCTTGCGCTAGGTTTTTCAAATCCTGCATACCTTTTCTTACACGGGTACCAGCAGCTTGATTTCCTTTGTCGTAGAACTTTTCGAAGTCAGCTTCCAAGCTCATTACTAGATTTTTTACTTCGCTAAATTTGCTCATAGTAAAAGTTTTTTAGGGTTGATGATAAGTTTATAAGGGTCTAATATAGGCCAAATACTTTCTATTTCAATTCTAAGGCGCTTTTTTTTACTTTTTTTTATTCACCAAAAGAAAGTGCAATGGCTGAATTCTTGTAAACACCAGAAGTGAGCTTGTCTTTTACGGCAGCAAAAGCTTTTACCGTGATGTTTACATCATCCAAAGTATGGACTGCTGTAGGAATTAACCTCAAGATAATCATGCCTTTAGGGATTACAGGATAAATTACTACAGAGCAAAAGATTCCAAAATTCTCTCGAAGGTCCATGGAAAGTGCAGCAGCTTCTCCTACGGTGCCATTTAAGACCACTGGAGTAACCGGTGAATTGGATTTTCCGGTGCTGAATCCATTTTCAACCAATCCTTTGCGAAGTGCATATACAATTTTCCAAAGGTTATCCTTCAATTCTGGCTGGCTGCGTAGCATATCCAAGCGCTTGAGCGCTCCTTCCACCAAAAGCATGGGCAAGGACTTCGCGAAGATTTGAGAACGCATGTTGTATCTCAAAAATAAGATGACATCTGCATCGCCTGCGACGAATGCGCCAATAGAAGCCATGGACTTGGCAAACGTAGAGAAGTACAAATCAATTTGATCTTGTACCCCTTGCTCTTCTCCTGTACCAGCACCAGTTTTACCCATCGTTCCAAAACCATGAGCATCATCCACCAATATGCGGAAATCAAATTTCTTTTTCAGTTCAACGATTTCTTTCAACTTGCCCTGGTCACCTGTCATTCCAAATACCCCTTCGGTAATCAACAGGATGCCTCCACCGGTTTCTTCTGCCAATTTGGTGGCACGCTGAAGTTGTTTCTCACAACTTTCAATGTCGTTGTGTGGGAACACGTAGCGCTTGCCCAAATGCATGCGCAAAGCATCGATGATACAGGCATGGCATTCAGAGTCGTATACGACAACGTCTTTTCTATCCAATAGGGCGTCAATCACTGACATGATCCCTTGGTAACCGTAATTGAGGAGGTAGGATTTTTCTTTGCCTACAAATTCAGCTAGCTCATCTTCCAACTGCTCGTGAAGATCGGTTTGACCAGACATCATTCGAGCACCCATCGGATAGGCAGCACCCCATTTGGCGGCTGCATCCGCATCTGCCTTACGGATATCGGGATGATTGGCTAATCCTAGGTAATTATTTAAGCTCCAGGTGAGCACTTCTTTCCCTTTAAACATCATTCTGGGAGCGATTTCACCCTCCAGTTTAGGAAATGACCAATAGCCGTCTGCAAACTCGGAGTGTTTGCCCAAAGGGCCCATATTCGTTTTTAACTTTGCAAATAAATCCAATGTCATAAGAATTTAGAGTGTTCGAAGAAAGGGGTTCGTTTTATAAAACAACCAAAAATAAGACTTTCCTTACTTGGAAGCAAAAATCAGTTCGTAAGTATCAAAGCTCAAAATAAATTCCGTATTTCGCTTTAGCTCTTCGGAGCAGCCCAAGTCAAACTTTAGTGTACCGATGAAAAAAATCACCAAACTTTTGGTAGCCAATCGTGGCGAGATAGCGCTACGAATCATGCGTACAGCCCGGGAAATGGGCATCGCCACGGTAGCTGTTTATTCCGAAGCAGACCGACTTTCTCCCCATGTGCGCTTTGCTGATGAGGCCCGTTGCCTTGGACCCGCACCTTCCAATCAGTCGTACTTAGTTGCAGATAAAATTATTGCAGTTTGTAAGGAGTTGGCAGTCGATGCAATCCATCCAGGATATGGGTTTTTGTCAGAAAATGCTGCTTTTGCGAAGCAAGTTCAGGAAGCTGGAATTTTGTTTGTAGGACCATCTCCAGCAGCTATCGAGGTGATGGGTTCCAAGCTTGCCGCAAAGCAGGCAGTAGCAGCCTACGCTATCCCGCTCGTTCCAGGGACTGAAGAGGCGATTTCAGATGTTGAGGTTGCCAAAACTAAGGCTAAAGAAATCGGCTATCCCATTTTAATTAAGGCTTCTGCGGGTGGGGGAGGAAAAGGAATGCGCATCGTCGAGTCAGAAGCTGAGTTTGATGAGCAAATGAACCGCGCGGTATCCGAGGCCATATCTTCCTTTGGAGATGGTGCGGTTTTTATCGAAAAATACATTACTTCTCCAAGACATATCGAAATCCAGATTTTAGGCGATCAGCAGGGCAACTTGGTTTACCTATTTGAACGGGAATGTTCCATTCAACGCCGCCACCAGAAGGTAATAGAAGAAGCTCCATCTGCAGTGGTAAGTCCAGCCATGCGAACCGCCATGGGAGAAGCTGCCATTGGCGTGGCCAAAGCATGTAATTACTATGGTGCAGGCACCGTAGAGTTTATTGTGGATGAAAAGCTCAATTTCTACTTTCTTGAAATGAACACCCGTCTTCAGGTGGAGCATCCTGTCACGGAGATGATCACTGGAAAAGACTTGGTGCGTGAGCAAATCTGGATTGCGGAAGGAAAGTCGCTTTCCTTTGCCCAGGAGGACTTAACCATTCAGGGACATGCCGTAGAGGTACGGGTTTATGCCGAAGATCCGAAAAATAACTTTTTGCCAGACATCGGGAAGCTAGTGACCTACCGTCGCCCTCAAGGACCGGGAATTCGAGTAGACGATGGCTTTGAGGAAGGAATGGAGATTCCTATTTATTACGATCCCATGATTGCCAAATTGATAGCACATGGGGCTACTCGAGAAGAGGCCATTGATCGAATGATTCGGGCGATTGACGATTACCGCATTACTGGGATTCAGACCACACTGGATTTTTGCCGCTTTGCACTGGAACATGACGCTTTCCGCTCAGGCAATTTTGACACCAAGTTTGTCGAGCGATATTTTAGTCCAGAACTCCTTGAACCACAGTTTACGGAAGAAGAAAAAAATCTACTTGCTGCGCTGGCGGTTGAATTTTTCGAGAAAGAAGATCAGCGTACCAATCCTAGAACTCCAATTAAAGCAAGTTCTACCACCAATTGGTCCAATCGCTTGCTCTGATGGCTGAACTATTACCGCTCAAAGCGTGGAGATATTCCAATGTCCTTGCTGAAAATTTAGAAAAACTCACTGCCCCACTTTTTGACGTAGTGACTTCCAAGCAGCGGGATTTATTGTATCAAAACCCGCTGAATAGCATTCATCTAGCTGTTCCTGAGGGGGATAATGGGCATCTGGATGCAAAAAACTTACTCAAAAAATGGAAAACCACTGGAGTTTTGGAGCAAGATGCGGTTCCAGGGATCTATGTTTATTACCAATATTTTCGACTTCCTGGAGAAAAGGAGGAGCGCTGCAGAAAAGGGTTTATTGCTCAAATTAAGGCAAGTGATTGGGAGGAAAACATCATCTTGCGGCATGAGAATACGATAGTATCTGCTGTAAACGATCGGGTAGATTTGCTCCGAGCAACTGAGATTCAAGCTAGCCCAACGCATGGACTTTACGAGGATCCAACTCAAGAACTGGAACCTTGGATGGATAAAGCTATTGAGCAGCCCTTGTATGAGTTGGAGGACTACCAGGGAGTTCGGGAAGTTTTGGCTCGAATCACAGATCCAAGCATCATTCACCTATTTTTGAAGACTTTGGCTCCGAAAAAAGTAATTTTGGCAGATGGCCACCATCGCCTAGAGGCGGCGATTGCCTATCGAAAAGAGCAAAGCAAATTGCCTATTTCTTCCAATTGGAGGGCTTCAGACTACCATTTGATGTACTTCACCAATGTGGTTGGAAATCACTTGGAAATTCTCCCTACGCATCGGCTGTATTATGGGGAAGGACTTGAAAAAGAGCACTTTTTTAAGGGCATCGAAGAATGGTTTGAGATTCGACCCATGGGTGATGCCGCTGAACTTTCAAACTATTCCTTTCAGCGAAAGCATTCATTTGGGTTGGTATGGGAAGATGCTGCCTATGTGATCAAATTTAGGCCTGAAAAAATGGATCAAGTTGCCACAGGTTTACCCGAAGTCCTAAGGCAATTGGATTTGGTTCTTTTGCATGATGTGGTGTTTGATAAACTTTTGGGATTATCTCCAGTTGAACAACGAAGTACTCCACTTTTGGCTTTTGAGCGAAATTTTTCGAGATGCGTTCAGGAGGTCCAGGCTGGTAATGCCCGATTTGCCATCATTACGCGAGAAATTCAATTGAGTCAAGTGATTGAAGTGTGTAACTCAGGGCAGGTGATGCCTCAAAAATCCACGTATTTCTATCCCAAGACCTTGGGAGGGATGTTATTTGCTACCGTTAACCAAGAAGAATTCGACCATGACTATGCCCAGTACTTTAGCTAACCTTGCCTCAAAGAAGCTTATTTTGGGATCTAATTCCCCAAGAAGACAAGAATTGCTCCGAGGATTAGGCCTTGAATTTGAAGTGCGGGTGCATCCCATTGAAGAAAACCTACCGCCTGATCTACCTGCAGCGTATGCAGCAGCATACCTGTCCAAATTGAAGGCAGATGCTTTTCCAGGACCACTTGATGGCAGTGAAATCCTGATTACTGCCGATACGGTGGTCATTGATCATGGAAAGGTACTGGGAAAGCCTTCCAATGAGCTCGAAGCATTTGAGATGCTTAAAAGTTTATCTGGCACCACGCATACCGTGATGACCGCAGTCACGCTAAAAGATCACAGGAATTCAATCACTTTAGAGGATGAAACAGAGGTTACTTTTCGATTTTTGGAGGAGGAGGAGATTTGGTATTACCTGAAGAAGTACCAACCCTATGACAAAGCGGGTTCGTATGGAATTCAAGAATGGATAGGTTTTATTGGGGTGAGTAGCATCACAGGTTCCTACTTTACGGTGATGGGATTCCCTTTGCACCTTGTGTATGCTCAGCTTAAAAAGTGGGTTTAAGAAAACTGAAAGTATACCTGTATTGAAAAAAGCGCTAACCAAGAGAAAAAAATAAGGCGGGATTTCCCGCCTTTTTTGTTATTTCTTTACTCGAGTTCCGGAGACTGCAAAAGAGTCCATCAGCGAACCGCTGACATTTTCTTCATCTTCACGTTGAAGTGTAAAGTAGAGGTCTCCATATTCTGAGGTGAAGTTAAGCGTGAGGCTATTTTCACCTTCTGTGATGTCATTCATTTTTGTTTCTGTGCTGGATGCAGCGTCAACAAATTTTCCAACCAATTTGCCATCTACGCGCTCAAGGGTAAGGAGAACAGAAATGGTTCCCATTGGAGTGTCTTTAATCTGTACATTCCATTCACCAACGAAGTAATCGCTTTTTTGGGCCATTCTTTTTCCTTCTACTGCGAAGGAATCCATAAGCGATCCGGTTACATTTTCATCATCTGCACGCTGAAGAGTCAAGTAAAGATCTCCGTAACCTTCCGCAGTAAAGGAAAGCGTAAGACCAGCTGTTTGCTCAGTAATTTGATTCATCTTCGTTTCAACACCGGATGCTTTGTCGACGAATTTTCCTGCCAACTTACCGTCTACACGCTCAAGCGTAAGCACTACGGAAATGGTTCCCATGGGAGTGTCTTTGATCTGTACTTCCCAATCTCCTACAAAGTAATCGCTGCTTTGTGCCATGGAGGCTGAAGAAAATAGGAGGGTAATAAAAAAGAAAAGGAGGGCGCTAAATTTTTTCATGAGGCTACTTTTTTGGAGAGGTTTATTTTGATTTGAAATATAAGGTAAAGATGGAAAATGCCAAACTGTTTTCCCATTATGCTTTTGTTGTTTTCAGGTTTGAATGCTTAGATTCTTGGGGGTAAGAGCTTGTACAGTACAGGTGTAACTATTCTTGAGAGCAGGGTGGAACTGATTAATCCACCGATCAGCACGATTGCCAGAGGTGAAATTAGCGGATTGGTGCTTAAGGCCACAGGAATCAAGCCACCAATCGCTGTGATTGTTGTGAGGACGATGGGTAGGAATCGAATCTCTCCAGATTTTTGAATAGCAGTATCTAAGTCCACGCCTTCTTTTCGCAGCTGATTCGTGAAATCCACCAACAGGATGGAGGTTTTTACTTCGATCCCTGCTAAGGCAATGAGACCAATAATGGCGACGAAGGAAAGGGAATTGCCAGTAATCCAAAGTGCAATCAATGCCCCTACCATTCCCAAGGGAATCACAGAAAGGACAATGATGGTGCTTTTGAAGGTTCTGAAAAGTAAAATCAGTACTGCGATGAATAGAAACGCAGTAATGATGATGATTGTATTGAACCCTGCAAACGATTCTTGTTTGGTTTCGTATTCACCACCTAAGGTCAACTGATATCCTTCAGGCAAGGGTATTTGGTCCAACTTGGAGATCACTTCACCTAAAACACGGTCCGTCAGGTTATTCGCATCCACAAAGGAGGATACCGATACGGACCTGTTTTTATTGTAGTGGTCTATGGTCAGGGTGCTACTTTCAAACTTGAGATCTGCAATTTGGGAAAGAGGAATGCCCCTTCCTTGGTTGTTGTAGATGTAAATGGGTTCGAAAGTTTCCAATGTCGCACGATTCTCCTTTGGGGTAGTGAGTAAAATCGAGCGCTCATTTCCTTGAGGATCAGTAAAGGAACCCAAGTTTAAGCCTGCTAGCGCAAGTCGGACGGTTTGGTCAATGTCTGCAGTTGCGATTCCCAGTTGCCGGGCTTTTTCTTTTTGGATATCCACACGGATATCTGTTTTCAAGTTGGCTACCGGGTTATTGACGTAAATCGTTCCAGGAGTTTGCTTGAGGAGTGATTCCACTTTTGAGGCGAGGCTCCGGAGTGTATCCAGATTGTCCCCTACGAGTCTGATTTCAATCGGAGCAGTTACGGGAGGTCCTTGCTCAAAGTTTTTAACTTCCACTTTGGCACCAACAATCTTTGCAAAGCTAGCTTGAAGGGTTTGAATGATTTCTAATTTCCGAGGTGCTGAAGTCTCGGGCTCAAGTTGAACAAATAGTTGCCCATAATCGCTACGTTCGTTTTCAGGAATCTCGTTGTAGTAAATGCGGGGATTTCCTTTTCCTACGTTGGTGGCAAAATTTCGTAACTCAGGAATTTTGCCCACTTCCTGTTCTACTTGACGTACAAGGGTATCCGTGTTACTCAAGTTGGACTGTAGTGGAGTGGTGATGTTGACCAGAAACTGTGGTTTTTCCGAAGATGGGAAGAGGCTAAACCCAATTACAGGAAAAAGGCTTAAAGAGATAAAGAATATCGTGCCTGCAAGGACAAGGGTTGCAACTGGCTTTTTCAATGCTTTTTCAAGAAGTGGGGCATAGCTCACATGGATCCCTCTTTGAAAAAGGTCATAGATCTTGTTGGAATGACCTTCGGTTTTGTTTTTAAGCAGCCAGGTGGAGAGGAAAGGGATGATCGTGAGGGAGACAATCAGGGAGGCAAGCACACTTGTGATCACAGACATGGGCAAGCTCCGCACAAAATCCCCCGAACTTTCTGGTAAAAATACCAGCGGAAGAAATGCAATAATCAGGGTAACCGTACAGCCAATTACGGAAATAGAAATTTGTTGGGTAGCCTTCAAGGCTGCTTCTTTTTTGCTGTAACCGTCTCTGATCCAGCGTTCGATATTCTCGACCACGACAATACTATCGTCCACCAGCAAGCCCAAGGCTACTACCAAGCCGACAATGCTAAGTTGGTTTAGTCCATACCCTAACGCATTCATCAAAATCAATCCAATGGCGAGCGATAAGGGGATGGAAACCATGACGATGATTGAGGCCCGATTACCCAATGGAAGCAAGGTTACAAACACCAAGGCGATGGCAATTAAAAAGTCCATTCCCAATCCGCCCAATCGTCGATTGACATAGTCAGCTTGATCAAAAGCAACTACTAGATCGATGTTTGGTGGAAGTTTTTCAGTACTTGAAGCGAGTAGGGGGCTGTATTTTTCTTGTACTTTGGAGATGTTGGTTCCTTCTTTCAAGGCTGCAGTCACAAAGATGGCACGGTATCCATTGAGTCGTGTGAGTTGATTGGCTGCATCAAAGTCATTGCGGATTGTGGCTACATCTTTCAATAGGATGTTCTTTCCTTGCATGGAAAACACCACAGTTTCTGCGATTTCTTCTGCTGAACTGTAGTTTCCGCTGGTCTTTACATTGAAGGTTTTGTTTCCCGCATCCACCTGTCCTCCAGGAATGTTGCTCAATTCACTTTTGATGCTGCCAATTAGCGCGCCTAGCGGGATATTTAGGGTGGCTACCTTATCGAGCTGCAACTCAATTTTTACCAGCTGGGCAGGTAGCCCGTGAATTTTGACATTTTTTAGTTCAGTGATGCTCTCTAGGTCTTTCTGCAGGCGATCCGCTTCAGTTTTTAGCGCCTCTCTAGAAGCATTTTCACTGACTAAAGCAATTTGAAGGATGTTGACATCGGAGGGTCGAACTTTCTTGACTTCAATCGAAAAAATTTCCTCGGGCAATTGAGGTCGTAGGGTGTTGACTTCGCGTACGAGTTCTTGGTACTTTTCATCTACATCCTCGTTGTAGTTGTATTCCACCAAAAGAATAGCTGCACCATCTTTGATCTCCGTTTCGATGCGCTTGATATTTTCCAGTGCATAGATGGTTTTTTCCAAAGGATCCACCACCAGCTCTTCCAAATCTTCGGGACTTGCGCCAGGATAAATGACCACGATGGGAAAATTTGGAGAATTGATCACCGGATCTTCACTCCGGGGCATGTTCAAAAAAGTAGTCAAGCCCAAGACTACCGTCATGAGAAAGATGACGAGGGTGAACTGATAATTCTTTACCGCGAAATCAGAGATTTTCATCAGTTCTTAACTTGAATAGTGGAACCATCAGTTAAATAAGCACTCCCAGAAACAATTAGACTGGTGTAATTTTCTAGACCGGATATTACCTGAACCGCTTTAGGAGTGATCTTTCCAAGTTGGACGGATACTTTCTTCGCTTTTTGGCCGTCGACGACAAATACATATCCGCTGGCACCATTGGCATCCAATATGGATTCAAAAGGGATCTCCCAACCTTGCAGGGTCTGGGTTGGACGAATGCGAGCTTTTCCAAACATGCCAGACGCCAAAGAAATCTCTTTGACCGATTCTGGGCTGACCTCTACCCAATAGGTGCCCGTAACAGGATCTGCGGACTGACTTTTTTGAGTTACTTTAGCTGGTATCCAATTGTTTGATACTGACACATTGATATCAGCCTGGTCCCCGATCTGAATGGAACTCCATTGTTGATCGCTGAGAGTCACCTTCAGGATCCAAGTTCCAGAAGCAGCACCATTGGTCTGTAGGATAGGGGTACCTGAGGCAACCAATTGCCCTGGGTTCACAAATTTTTTCAAGACAAAACCACTAGAGGTCGCTCGGATTTGGGATTGAGCAAGGTTGAAGTTTGCTGCATTTAACTGCTGCTCAGCGATGTCTAATGCTGTTTTTGAATTTTGAAATTGTTCCAAAGTAGCAACGCTGTCGGTGTACAAGCGGGCAGTGCGCTGATGATCGCGTAACGCTTTCTCATAGGCGAGTTTGGATTGACGAACACCTGCTTGAATCTCAGTTAAATCTAGACTCGCCACGACTTGGCCTGACTTTACGGCATCGCCTTCTTCTACGAGGATTTTGGCTACAACCCCACCAAGTTTAAAGGATAAGAGTGTTTCGTCCTTGGTGCTGAAGGTACCACTAGCAGTCACTGCCGAAGTCATTGGGGATGCTTGAAGCGGAAAAAGGCTTACCGGAATGGCTTGGCCAGCTTGCGGAGCGCTGGTTTCGGTAGGTGTACCGCTGCTGCATCCCAAAAGGAATAGGAGTGAAATTACAGGGAAAAGTGAATGGCGCTTTTTCATGGCTTTTTGGTTTCAGTAGTAAGTTGGCGTTCGAGCTGTGCTAGTGCCATTTGTAGTTTGTATTCACTGATTGTTTTTTGCAAAGCAGCTTGTGTAAACTGGTTTCTTGCATCAATAAATTCAAGTAAGGATTGGCTTCCTTCTTTGAAGCCTCTGTCGATGAGTTTGAGGTAGGCCGTAGCGGCCAGCAGTTTCTTTTCAGCCGATTGGAGCCCAGCTAAAAGGGTTTTCACCTCGTTCTTTTGGATCTGTAGGCTTAAACTTAATTTTTGGTTGACCAATTCTTTTTGTCGTTGGATGGACTCCAAGCCAATGATGTTTTTTTGAATTTGGTTTTGATTTCTTCCACCTTGAAATACAGGTACACTAAGGCTTAATCCCCCCATCAGGTATCTGGATTGGGAATCAAAACTCCAATCAAAACCTTGGGAACCCAGATCTGCATAGGTAGAGATTTTGGGAACCCAGTAGTTTTTTCCGGATTTAAGAAGGGTTTGTTGGATGGATTCCATGCTTTGCATGGCACGTAATTCTGGATTTTGTTCCTGGATGTCCTCTGTAAGCATCAGGTCCAACTGACTTAAGTCAAGCGGAATTGTTTCGAACGGGACCGATTGTTCCAGGGGTCTATTGACTAGAAAATTAAGGTATTGGGCTGCATTTACCGTTTTATTTTCTGCTTCCAATAGCATTGATTTCACTTGTTCCAGTTCACTTTCTGCTCGGAGAACTGAAGCGGGGAGACCTTTTCCGCTTTCAACGAGTGATCGGGTATCTTTTAGATTTTGGCTAACCAGTTGCAGCGTGTTTTTAAGGATTTCTATGGAGCTGTGGGCAGCGCAGAAACTGAAGTAGGCCACTCGGATGTCCTGAATCAGGGTAGCGCGGTAGATGTCCACCTGGTAGCTGCTCCAATTGACTTGTTCCTTTCGAATTTGGTTTTGGTACTTGATATCCGTATTCAGGATTGGTAGTGTGGTACGGAATCGAGTATCGTAAAAGTTATTTGGAAGTAATTGCTCCGATACATTTTCGATTTGGGGAAAACTGCTGGAAGCAGTGAGCTTATTTAAGGTTGCATACACCGGATTTAGTAAGTCACCAACGGGAAAAGCGATGGTTCGACCTCCTTCAGCTAGGGTATAGCTTGCCCCAAAATCCATCGAAGGAAGAAAGAAGCTTTTGGCATCTTTTAGTGCCAATAGGCTTTGTTCTAGGCTCGCATTTTTTTCTTTGAGCACCAGGTTATTGGCCAATCCTTCTTGGATGTAGGTTTCCAGGATTTGTTGCGCCTGAAGAGGTGCAGCCTGCAGGCAAATGCAAAGGAATAACCCAGGAATTAGGCTGCGAATTGACCAATTCGTTAGCATGCTAGCGTATTTTCTTTTCATGAGAACTGTCTGTCGAGAATATTGAAAAATTCGTTTAAGCCGTCTTTGACGATAGTATCTTGACGGTCAGCCAAGACGACCTCGCATCGGCGGCGGATCTGTAAGGAAACCATACCGTGAACGGTTGACCAAATAAGGAAAGAGAGTGTTTCTTCCTCATGTCCTTGAAAATACCCTTGTTCCATACACTCTCTGAGTGTGCTTCTAAGAAATTTAAAGGTGGCTTCTCCTTCATTCCATTGCAGTGCTTTGGTCCGAGCGACATGGTCCAAGGGTGCCTCTTTGATAAACATCAAATCGTACATATCAGGGTTATCCAGCCCAAATTGGACGTAGATGGACCCCATAGCTTTGAGGCGCTCCATGGGATGGGGTAGGTCGTTGATTACCAACATTTTTGTCATCAACTGCTGAAATCCACCTTGGTGGAGCGCATAAAAAATCTCATCCTTATCCTTAAAATAATGGTAAATGCTACCAGGGCTGTATTCGATTAAATCGGCAATGTTGCGTATCGAAGTTTTTTCCACTCCTTTTTCCAAAAAAAGTGTCTTTGCTGCTGTTAGGATCTGCTCCCGCAACACTTCTTTTTCTCGTTCCTTTCGTTCTGCTACACCCATGGTATTTTTTGAATAGGTAAATGTAATTGAACAGTGTTTAAAAATAAAATAAAGTTTAAAAAAATAGTATCTGTATTGGAACGTGCAGGCTACTCCTTGGAAAAAATCCATAAAAAAAGCTCGATAAAATCGAGCTTTTTGGGAAAGAAATTTCCTAAGGAAGGATACCTTAATTAATTATCCTCTGGTTTTGGTTTTTTCATCACCAAATAGAAGCAATACAGGGTCACCCCAGTGATTAGTAATTGCGTTACAAGCGATAGAATTAGCGCAGATATGTTCATTGGATTGCTTTTTTGCGTTTAACTGATGAATACCAAACGATGGCACAAATACCTAGGAAGAGTAGGAGCAATTGAAGTCTTGCAAAGCCCGAATACATCTTTTTTTCCTCTAATGCAGCAGCATTTTCAGGGTTGGCGATAATCTGTGCTTCTAAGTCAGCAAAGGTGATTTTGGCAATTAGGGAACTGGTATCAAGTGGCCATCCACCTCCAGAAAACAAGTTGGAGAAAGCAGCAACCCAATCGTTACCCGCTGGGGTAATCAAGGCACCAAGAAATACAATACTTAGTAATACGGGAGTGACATAGGTCATGATCCATTTGTAGAATGTTGGGATGCGGATATCAGCTCCTCGAGTGATTTCTGCCCATCCTTTTTTCATTCCAAAAATGTAGGTGAATAAGATGGTCTCAAGCAAAGCAAAAATCACCAAACTGACCGTTCCACCCCAATAATCGTATTCGTCAAAGTATCCATACTGGTAGAAAAGCACGGTAGGAAGTCCCATGGCCAAGGAAACTAATCCAAAGGAAACAGCTCCTTTCACCTTACCCCAACCAAATTCATCCTGCATAAAGCCCATCCACGGTGTACCCATGGCGAGGGACGAAGTGATTCCGGCAAAGAACAAAAGGCCAAACCAGCAGACACCTGCAAAGGCACTAATTAGTGGCCCCCATTGCTGGAAGAGGTACGGCATGGTCTGGAAGGCCATTCCAAAACCTGCATTTTCCAATACCCAATCCAATCCAAGAAATCCAGCTGCAATAGGGATTACAATCGCACTTCCAAGGATTACTTCAACAAATTCATTCGTAAAACCAGCGGTAACTGAGTTGAGGGCAATGTCTTCGTTTTCCTTGAGGTAAGACGCATAACATTGTATGGAACCCATTCCTACAGACAAAGTGAAGAAGATTTGTCCTGCAGCAGCCAGCCAAACTTTCGGATCTGCTAAGGAACTGTATTGAGGAGTCCACAAGAAGTTGATTCCATCCCAGGCATTCGCATCTGGGAATTCTTCTGAGGCAAATGAGCTACCCATGGTCCATCCACGAACTGCTAAGATGATACCAAAAAGGATAAGTAATGGCATACCGATTTTGGCTACCTTTTCTATTCCTCCAAGGCCAGTGGATAAAATGTACACATTGGCTCCTAATACCAATATATAGGCGATGACAGGGAAAAGGGGGATTCCGAAATCTGAACCGGAAAGCTGTACGTATTGGTCAAAAAATGTACTAACTGCTTCCTTACTCATCCCTGTGAAGGTGCCGATCACGCTGTGCACCACATAAACAAAGGTCCAGGATTCGATGTAGGTGTAGTAGGCAACTACAGCGATATTGGTAAAGATGCCAAATACCCCAATGTACTTCCAATACCATTTTTTGCTCATGGAGTCCAGGATGTACGGAGTACTGTGGTTGCCCAACTTTCCACCAAAACGTCCCATACTCCATTCGGTAAATAGCAAGGGAATACCCATCAAAAGGAAACAAATGATGTAGGGTAAAATGAATGCACCGCCACCATTTTGGACGGCCTGAACGGGGAATCTAAGGAAGTTACCAAGCCCGACTGCATTTCCAGCCATAGCTAGAATTAAGCCTATTCGCGAGCCCCATGCCTCTTTTTTCATAGATAATGTACGTTAATGATCGAAAATCTAAACTTCAAGATTTCCATAGTTGATTTTTACTTTCTACAAACAAGCGATTTTTGAGGTTCTAATGAAATGAAAGCCTCGATCACCGCATTCCGTTTATAATTCAAGGATACTACTTTTTTTTCAGAACAAACAACTTATATTCCAGTTGCCACCCTAAAAAACCAAAGCTTACAAGGTTTAATTTTTGAAATGAACTGATTTAGGACTACTTGTAACTCACTGGAATAGTTGAATTTAATCCCAAGGGATCGAATTGCTGGCTTCGTTTTTCACCCTTGAAAAACGAGGATTAGAAATTCCTTAGAAGCTTCCTTTTTTTCTAGGGATGGTTTCAAGGATTACTGTAAATCCATAATTTGAAGCCCATCCAAGCCTTGATTGAGGGTTACTTTTTTCCAAGGGGAAGATGGAAATAGGATAGATGTCAGCACCAATTCTCCGGCATTGACAAAAACTTCTATCGAAGAAGCATCCAAGAAAATCCGTATGGATGCTGCTTTCCAAGACATAGGAGCGGAATGAGCAGCTGCAAAATCCCTGTTGAAATTTATTTTTCCAGCTTTTTGGCGGTCTACAGTGACCAAGCCCATTTCTTTCGAAACTGTGATTTCCTCTCCTAATTCATTGGAGAGCGTCAGGGAGAATGCTTCGTCGCTGGTAACATCCGCCAAAATCTCAACTGCAGAAGAAGGAAGAAGAGACTCGTTTTTCGAAATGGAATAGGTTGCTTTTCTGAGTTTTTCTAGCTCTCTAGCTGGAGTTGATTTGAGAAGCAAGGTGCCA
>CAMCBC010000030.1 GCA_945872775.1 Spirosoma fluviale
ACAAATTTTCGAAGCCATTTCAGTATGCCGTCGTAAAAATCCGATTCAAATAAACGTGCATCTTTTCTGGCCTGTCTCAAGAAAAACAAGCCAAAAGGAAGTAAGCAAAGGTTTGAGAAAATAGTTCCAAAAAACGAATCTACTACACCCTCTTTGGCCCACTTCTCTCCTGTGATGGTAAGCATGTAGTAGAGAATAAAAAAGAGGATGGAAATTAATACGGGCAAACCTAGCCCTCCCTTTTTGATGATTGCACCCAGAGGTGCCCCAATCAGGAACATGACAAAGCAGGCAATGGCTTGACTGTATTTTTGATACCAGGCGATTTCGTAGCGTCTAAACTCTCGAACTTGCCCATCAACTTGACTTTTCTTTACATCAAAAGAGTTTTTGAGGTTTCTAGCATTGTTTAAGGCAAGGGTAAGGGCATTGCTGAGGTAGCCTCGTTTGTAAAACATGGAGTCAAGCAGTTCTTTTTCTTTCGTTGTCAATCTAGCTGTTCGGATAGCTTTAGGGACCGGTGCTACCACTGTGTCGAGGCTATCCCTCTTCGTAGTACCGGAGTAAATTGAGTCATATCGTGCATATTGTTTAGCCTCCAACTTTTTTCGCTGGGCAGCAGCTAATTCATTTTGTGCAGGATCCAGTGAAATAGGCATGGTGTCAACTGATGCCGTTTCTACAATAGTATTGGAAGTCGAATCAGTCCTTACTTCCCAGTTGACAGCATCAATGCTGTCTTCCAAGGCCTGCTCCTGTATGATTCTTATCCTTCTCAAGGTATCGAATCGCGCTTTCTCAACTACTATCTCTGGGGATGGAGAGAGGGTTCTATTCTTAGTGAAAAAGGGGTAAATACTTGCTGCAGTAATGAAATTCTGATATTTCAAATCATTGACTACCAGATGAATTGAATCCAGGCCGTACCGAATTTCTTCAATCGTTTTGATGGCACGATTAGTCGACCATTGGTTTTCAGGGGTACGGTTGAGTTGGAATGCTCCTAAGTCAAAAACCATGATATTCTCCTTAAAAGCGGTTCTTGAAAACTCCACGGGTGCTTCAGAAATTCCTCGCGTAGATCGGGACTCTTTGTAGCTCTGTCCTGCGTAAAGCGTCAATCGCATGTACTTGTCATTGTTGAAGGTCTCCATTCGACCCGAATCTGCTAGGGTCACATTCAGATTTCCTTGACCTTCGGAGTGATTGTAAATCAAAATATCCTTCAGACGTACCTTATCCAGTTTCTTATTGACTTTGATGCTGAAATTGGGAATTCCATCGTAAAACACCCCTTCCTTGATATCCAAAGAAGGAGTCTTCATTCGGATATCGTAGAGAAGTGAAAAGGTTTTCAGGTTCACCTTTGGAACCAGGTAATTGTTGGACAAAAAGGCAAGGAAAGTTAAGCCTACTGCAAAAATGCCAATTGGCCGCATGGCCCTAGTCAGTGATATCCCACTTCCTTTGATGGCAGTAAGTTCAAAATGCTCTCCCAAGTTTCCGAAAGCCATCAAACTAGAGAGAAGCATGGCCAAGGGCAATGCCATGGGCGAAATACTGATAACGAAGTAACCGATCAGTTCCGCATAAATCCAAAAACCCAAGCCTTTCCCAAAAATTTCGTCGAAATACTTCAACATGTTGACAATCAACAGGATAAAGTCTACCACCAAAAAAGTGAGGAAAAAAGGACCTAAAAAGGAGCCTAGAATAAGTTTATCTAGTTTTTTCATCTGCGGAAATCCAAACAAAGTAAGGAAATTTCTAATTGAGAAACTGCACCTGAGAAGGCGATTTATCCGCCAATGATTCCCTTTAACTTAGAAATGAGCCCATCCCAGATTCCGTCTAGTTCATTCATCTCGTAAAAATTTGATTGATCGATAACCTTCAAAAATAAGGATTGAGTAAGTTCGGCTTCATCTAATTTGAATTCAATAAACGATTCTGTGTTACTTTTTGTGGTTTTAGGTTCGAAAAAATCCCAGCGAACATGCAAATTGGCTTTTACGATGGTAAGCTTTGCATAGTGATCCTCTCGATCAAAATTAAAAATGTAGTTTTTGTCTTCATCAATTCGGACTTTATCGGCAAACCATTCTTGAAGACCACTCGCAGTACTTAAATAGGCATAGACAATTTTTTTGGAAGCATTTAATTGATAATCAGCAACAAATTGATCTTTAGACATAAGCTGAGTGAGAAAATCTGAATATTTTAATCTCTAAGTTCCTTCCCTATTTGCATTTCAGACAACAAGCCCTCATATTTGCATTCCGTTTTTGAGGGGTCTGAACCTCGTAATCCAAAAGAAATTGGGTGAAAAGGAATAAAAAAAGATGTTTTGGAAGGTAACCAATATTCTGAAATAACCCTAAAAACAGAAAAAGAAATTTGGCGAGGTAGCTCAGTTGGTTAGAGCGCAGGATTCATAACCCTGAGGTCACGGGTTCAACTCCCGTCCTCGCTACAAGGACTTCTCAATTGGGAAGTCTTTTTTGTTTCTTAGTTATTGGATGGATTCATATCCGCCGCGGCGGACACGGGTTCAACTCCCGTCCTCGCTACAAGGACTTCTCAATTGGGAAGTCTTTTTTGTTTCTTAGTTATTGGATGGATTCATATCCGCCGCGGCGGACGGTCAGGTACGCTGTGGCAGACACGGGTCAAATTCATTTTTCGCTGCAACCGACTTAATAAATGGAAGCATGGTGATTTTTTATCCCTTTACTTTTCTTTTAAAATCAATTCAAGGGTAGTCTAGCAAAGGTATTTATCACTAGATTTAAATCTATTGCCATCACAATGACCCAAACTCCCACAAAAGAACCGCCTCAGTCGTTTTTTTCGAAACTTAGATTTTTAGGGCCTGGGTTTATTCTTTCAGCCTCTATCGTTGGGTCCGGAGAGTTAATCGCCACTACTATTCTGGGAGCAAAAGGTGGTTTTATCACCTTTTGGGTTATTCTAGTAAGTTGCTTGGTGAAAGTTGCCATTCAACTTGAATTCGGTAAAAACGCAATCATTACAGGAAAGACTTTAATGTTTTCTTTTGCAAAACTTCCTGGTCCTACTTTCAAAAAAGGAAATTGGGCAATTTGGGCAACTTTTATACTTACCCTTTTCAAGATTTTACAAGTAGGCGGCATGCTTGGTGGTTCTGCTATAGCAATCAGCATGATATTTCCACAAATCCCACTACTGATCTGGGCACCAATTTTAGCAATCCTTACAAGCTTTTTAATCTATAAGAATTATTATTCCATCATTGAGAAAACTGCAATTTTGATGGTTGCAGGATTTACTCTTTTAACACTTGCTTCAGTGTTAGCTATTTCTTTTACACCTTTTGGGTTTTCTTTTTCAGATGTACTGACTGGATTGAGATTTGAACTCCCGCCTCACCTTGTTTTCATTGCAATTGGGGCATTCGGAATCACCGGAGTTGCCAGTGATGAAATCATCGCTTATACCTATTGGTGTTTGGAAAAAGGATATGCTTCCTATACAGGCGCAAACGATGGATCCGAAGAATGGCAATTGAGGGCAAATGGATGGATAAAAATTATGCAACTTGATGCAATCGTAGCCATGGTTATTTATACCGTTGTCACAGCTGCATTTTATCTTTTGGGAGCATCCATTCTTTATGGTCAGAAAGAAATCCCGGAGGGGAATGAGTTAATCAATTCTTTAGCCTTAATCTACACGCAATCTTTAGGCAGTGAAGCCCGTTTGGCATATTTGGCAGGAGCTTTTTTCGTATTGTACTCCAGTGTATTTGCTACTTTGGCGTATTGGTCAAGACTCTTCCCTGATATATTTGGGCAACTTGGATGGATAAATCCAGAAAGCTTAACTGACCGAAAGAAATGGGTTGCCATTCTGGCTTGGCTTTTCCCATGCCTATGGGTAATCGCTTATCTGTTTGTAGAGATGCCTACTTTCATGATACTTTCAGGCGGTGCTGTCGGATCTATTTTACTATTGATTGTAGTCTTCGCTGCAATTAACTTCAGATCACATAACAAATTTTTAAAAATCGCCTCTGGTCCTGTTTCTGAAATAATGTTTTGGCTCAGTGTGGCTTCTATTGCATCTATATCAGTTTATGGAATTCTTAAGTTATTCTAGAACCAAAAACCTTTCCCATTTTTTACAATCACGAAATATATAAAACAAAAAAAAACCTCCCAGTTGGGGAGGCTTTCCGTAAGCTAAGGTAGTGCCGACCTTATTTTACTCTTTCAACTACAGCTTTGAATGCTTCTGGGTGATTCATTGCCAAGTCAGCCAAAACCTTTCTGTTTAGTTCGATTTCTGCTTTCTTCAACAATCCCATCAACTGAGAATAGGAAACTCCATAGGCTCTTGCACCTGCATTGATACGTTGAATCCACAAAGCTCTGAATTCTCTCTTCTTTGCTTTACGGTCTCTGTATGCATACTGAAGACCTTTCTCATACTTGTTTTTGGCTACAGTCCACACGTTTTTACCTCTTCCGAAGTAACCTCTAGTGGCTTTTAAAACCTTTTTTCTTCTTGCTCTTGACGCTACCGCGTTTACCGATCTAGGCATAGTGTTTTGTTTTTTGATCCGTGGTGTCCCTTGTTAGGAGCTTAGTGACCAACGCATCTGGTGAATAAATAAACCTTGTTACTGTAAATTTTTCATGCTGAAAATCAGATTCTCAACATGTCTCTTACTCTACCCTCGTCAGACTCATGTACCAAACCAGCTTTGGTCAGGTTGTGCTTACGCTTGGTAGATTTCTTCGTAAGGATATGGCTTTTGAAAGCATGTTTCCTCTTGATTTTGCCGGTACCGGTGAGGGTAAACCGCTTTTTTGCACTGGATTTGGTTTTTACTTTTGGCATTTTGCTGTATTTATAGTTGTTGAACTCACTTTTTACCTGGCTTAGGCGCAATGAAAATATTCATTCGCTTTCCTTCCAGTCTTGGCATCTGTTCCACGATCCCTACATCTTCCAAAGCCTGAGCAAACTTTAAAAGCAACATTTCTCCACGCTCCTTGAAGACAATACTTCGTCCCACAAAGTGTACGTATGCTTTTACTTTAGCTCCTTCCTTTAGAAAACTGATGGCATGCTTCAACTTGAAATTGAAATCGTGGTCATCTGTATTCGGTCCAAATCGAATTTCTTTTAAAACAACCTTCGCTGCATTCGCTTTGATCTCCTTCTGCTTCTTCTTCTGCTCAAATTTGAACTTCGCGTAATCAATGATCTTACATACCGGAGGATCTGCGTTTGGAGAGATCTCGACTAGGTCTAGATCGTTCTCCTGAGCAAGTTGAATGGCTTTTTCTGTGAGAAGCACGGCATTACCGCCTTCCACAAAATCACCCACTACACGCACCTCACGAACTCTGATCTTTTGATTGATCTTGTAAGGCTCTTCTTGTCTACCCCTTGGTTGATACGGTCTTTGATTCAAGTTAGCTGTTTTTGATTTAATTAATTTGGCCTGCAAATATCGGAATTATTTCGAATCCAAAAAATGGAATCCCATTTCTAACCTATTCTTTGGCCAATGATTCTGAAATAATCCCCTTAAAATACTGAATAAACTCTTCTGGACTGAAAACTCCCAGGTCTCCTTTACCATGCTTTCGCACGGCTACTTTTCCTTCCTCCTGCTCTTTTTCGCCCACAATAAGCATGAATGGCACTTTTCGAACTTCTGAATCCCGGATCTTACGTCCAATCTTCTCATCCCGATTGTCTATTGTTCCCGTAATTCCCGCCTCATCCAATATTCCTTTCAATTCTTCTGCGTAGGAAATAAATTTTTCTGAAATCGGTAAAATATTGATCTGTTCCGGTGCCAACCATAGCGGGAAGTCACCCGCACAGTGCTCAATAAGCACGGCTACGAAGCGCTCCAAGGAACCAAACGGTGCTCTGTGAATCATTACAGGGCGATGCTTTTGGTTGTCCGAACCGATGTATTCCAACTGGAAACGATCTGGAAGTTGGTAGTCGACCTGGATGGTACCCAACTGCCATTTTCTCCCCAAAGCGTCCTTCACCATAAAGTCTAGCTTCGGTCCATAAAATGCTGCCTCACCCAATTCAGTTACAGTCTCCAAACCCTTCTCGGCAGAGGCTTCAATGATAGCAGCTTCAGCCTTGTCCCAGGCTTCATCCGATCCGATGTACTTCTGCTTGTTTTCTGGGTCACGCAAGGAAATCTGAGCAGTGTAATCACTAAATCCTAAGGCTTTAAATACATAAAGCACCAAGTCAATTACTTTGATAAACTCCTCTTTCACCTGATCTGGACGGCAAAAGATGTGTGCATCATCCTGAGTAAATCCTCGAACACGGGTCAAGCCATGCAGTTCCCCACTCTGCTCGTAGCGGTACACAGTACCAAACTCAGCATAGCGAATCGGCAAGTCCTTGTAAGATCTTGGCTTGTGCTTGTAGATCTCGCAGTGATGCGGACAGTTCATCGGCTTCAATAGAAATGCCTCTCCCTCGTGTGGTGTGGTGATAGGCTGAAAGGAGTCCTTACCATATTTCTCGTAGTGACCAGAAGTTTCGTACAAGGCCTTGTGGCCAATATGCGGGGTGGTCACTTGCTGATAGCCTGACTTGTCTTGGGCCTTTTTCATGAAATTGATCAAGCGCTCTCTCAAAAGGGTGCCCTTTGGCAGCCAAAGTGGAAGACCCATTCCTACCTTTTCAGAAAAAGTAAACAACTCCAATTCACGACCCAACTTGCGGTGATCTCGTTTCTTTGCTTCCTCCAAAAGGGTCAAATAATCCTTCAGCTCCTGTGCCTTGGGAAACGTTACCCCATAGATACGGGTAAGCATCTTACGCTTCTCATCCCCTCTCCAATACGCTCCAGCGATGTTGGTGAGCTTCACTGCTTTAATAAATCCTGTGTTTGGAATATGTGGACCACGGCAGAGATCGGTAAAATTGCCTTGCTCGTAAAACGTGATCGTTCCGTCTTCCAATCCTTCCAAAAGGTCAAGCTTGTATTCGTCTCCCTTTTGCTGGAAATAGCTTACTGCCTCCTTTTTGGAAATCTCCTTTCGGATATAATCAGACTTGAGTTTTGCCAACTCAAGCATTTTGTTCTCGATTTTCTCTAGCTCCTCCCCGTCCAACTTGTGGTCGCCGAAGTCAACGTCGTAGTAAAAGCCTGTTTCAATGGAGGGTCCAATGCCCAACTTAACCCCAGGATACAAGTCCTCCAAGGCCTCTGCCATCAAGTGCGCCGAGGAATGCCAAAAGGTGCTCTTGCCATCTAGATCGTTCCAGGTGAGCAATTGCAAGGTGGAATTGCTGTGGATTGCACGCGAAGCATCCCAAACCTCCCCGTTTACTTTGGCTGCAAGTACATTCCGAGCCAAACCCTCGCTGATACTTGCAGCAATCTGTAGTCCGGTAATGCCTTGTTCGTACTCCCTCACCGAACCATCGGGAAGGGTAATTTGAATGTGTTGTGACATGTTATTTTATTTACTGCCTATACAAACAGGCTGTGATTTATCCTGCAAATATGCACAAAAGCTAGGCTCAATGGAAAAATTTGACAGGGAAAGCAGGAAACTTTTCCTTACAAAATTACCTGTGCACTCACCTTAACGATGAAAGGTCGAGCTTCGGGACTATCCAAATAGCTCATGCGGTGAAAGAAATCCACTCTAAAAAAGCGGAAGATATTTTCAATGCCATAACCCAGTTCCACATAGGGCACCTTGGGATCCAGTCGACCAAAGGAATCCAGAAAACGACCATTTGGAGCAGTTTGAGGTAGATTCAATAGGTTTTGTTCTTGTACCGAACCCATCAATACGTTGGCATTGCCCACCAAGCGCCACTTCAACTTCTTAATCAAGGGAATGGAATTGAAAAGGAAGCCCTCAAAGGATTGTCGGTAACGCAAACTCATGAACTGATCTGAGGCAAACTCATTAAAATTCATCGTATTGAATGCTGCCGTAGTGTAAAAAAAGGTTTCGTTGCCTAAATGGTTTTTCAACAAAGGATACGGCACTTCCCCCCAGATTTTACCAGCATCCAATTCGTAACGTCCTACCCCCAATAGTCCTAAATTGATGCGATGGTAAAGGTAAAAATTGAGCTTGGTGTAGTTCAAAGAAGCTCCTAGGGCCTGTATCCCTTGCGTGTAATTCAATTCCACAATCGGCCATTTGCTCGATCCCAAAGAGGCTCTCGTGTTGTCATTGATCAGAATGATTTCGTCACGACCATAGCGGATGCCTGTGCGGATTTCGGTGGTTTGAAAGTTTGTGCGCAAGACCTTGGATCCCTGTTCGTAGTAGTAAAAGTCAAACAGGGGATCAAATTGACTCTTGTTCAAACTTGAGGTAACTAAGAATCCTTTGAAGATCTCTCGCTGGAAGGTTAACCGCTGATTGGTCGATACAAAAGGCCTGCGAAGTGTCCCAAAACGGCTTGCAGCCAAGAAAATCGAATTGCCTTCTAGATTCTCCATCTCCAAGCCCACTTGATCCAATTCACGGCCAACTCGCACGCCAAGAGTGGTCCAATGCTTTCGAGTGAGAATCCAGGTCGATCCAATTTTATATTTCCACCGCTTATCTACGGTCCCATAAGCTCCATACCCCTCAATCAAGAATTTGTTTGAAAAGGAATAGTTCGTTCGCAACCCAAAACCAAATCGCAGCCCTTCCACATTGTTGTAGTTGCCAAACTCGGTCCAGGGGCCCAAATCCAACTTTTTGACAGGAAGGTAGCCTGTGGCAAAAAACTTTAAGCTTTCGGAATAGAAGCGGATGATTGGGATCCTTTTGAGTGTATCGACCATTTGCAATACAGCCAGCTCCTCTTCACTCAATGGATCAGGACGACGTTCTTTCCAATAGTCGGCAGAAACTTGGTTGAAATCCGGCTTCAACACCACTGCCTGGTCAAAAAAGGCCGTTTCCATGGGTTGATTGACCACAATACTATCCGTAGCAGTATAGAACTTGGCCAAAAGACCAGCGGAATTCTCCGTCACTTGCCCGATTTTAAGCAGCACGCGAGTTTTCGCGGGCATCAATGCACCTGCAGCCGTAGAAATCAGTTCTTGTTGAATTTTGATTCGATCTACAAAATTCAGATTGGCAGCCTTAGAGATAGTTAAGTCTACCTGCTTGAGGGAATAATCGGCCTTTTTGATCCAAATCGTTCCCGTAAAGGCCAAGTCCTGTTCCCGACGAGGATACACCTGAAGCTTGTAGCAGCTATCCTGTCCTACCAGTACTTCCTCGAGCAAGTCGTAGTCGTAATAGGTTTTCCAGCCATCCGCAATGGGAGAAATAAAATCCTTGTTGAGGATGGACAACCAATTTTTGTAAAAATTATACTCCTGAAATACAGATCCTGTGATCTGTGAGGTGGTAGAGCCATCGGTGATGCCTACTCCGGTTACTTTGGTCTTTTCAATGACCTCCTTGCGCAGCTCGGGATTGTTGCGGTAGTAAAACGAGGATATGGTCTCTGAGAAAAACACAGGCAATATCTTCTCCCCTTCCTCATTGGTGAGCTGCCGAATGCTATCCAAGACTGCTGTCACCGAGCGAACCGATTTTCGTTGGTTAAACTCCTCGGAGAGGTTATCGATGTCTACCTCAATTTTGGTGTAGTTTTTTGATTGATAGGCATCCAAACTTCGTTTGTCATACAGCTTTCGCTTTTCCACTGCCTTGCGGATCACTTCAAAGGCAGGGTTTTCTCCTGCTTCAAACACGAAGGTACCCAAGTCAAAAGCCACAGGCCAAAGTTGAAAGTTGATCGTTTGATTGGCCTCCTTGGTCAATACCTTTGACTGCGTTGCATAACCCAGATAGCTGACACTTAAACTATCTGCGAGGCTTGAAACCTGCAAAAAGTAATTTCCTTCAAAATCTGTGGTAATCCCGGATGTTTTTCCTTTTTGAAAAACGCTTGCAAAAGCGATTGGATCGCCAGTTTCTGCATCCGTCACTTTTCCCTTGAGGGTAAATTGACCGAACGAAACTGAGGACCAGAGAAAGAAGAATCCTAAAAATAAAAATCGAAGCATAAGTCGGGAAACAGGTCGTTCCATTGTGGCTGCAAAGTTAGGAGATATTTTCGAGCTGCTCTTTTTATAAGCAAAACATCTCCTGAATGACTCAAAAGACTGATTTTTGTCATAAAGAGTTCAATTTTTGGAACCAAAAGGGGTATTTATTTTTGGATAGTTTATATTTATTTCAACTTTTTTAATGATGCTATACGACGTTATTTTTGTGGGCGGTGGAATTGTCGGGCTTGCTACTGCCTACAAGCTGATTGAAGCTCGACCTGATTTAAAAATTGCCATACTGGAGAAAGAAAGTCAGCTTGGATCGCACCAAACTGCCAATAACTCCGGTGTAATTCATTCTGGATTGAATTACAAGCCCGGTTCCCTCAAGGCAATCCATTGCATCAAAGGCTACCATGAACTGCTGAATTTTTGCCAAGAAGAACGAATCCCTTACGAAATCACCGGTAAGGTGGTAGTGGCCACAGGTGAGTCTCAAAAACCAGGCTTGAACCTGCTTTTGGAAAGAGCACTGCAAAATGGATTGCTTGGAACACGAAAAATAATCCCAGATGAGCTCAAAGAATACGAACCCCACTGCATCGGTGTGGCTGCCATTCATGTTCCTCAAACAGGAATCGTAGATTACTTAGAGGTAGCCCTAGCCTTTGGAAGAAAGATCATGCAGCAAGAAGGAGGTATTTTTTTAGGTCATAAAGTATTGGAAATAAATCAAAAGGATTCAATTAATTACATTGAAACTTCAAAGGAAACTTTCCAATCTAAGTTAGTCGTCAATTGCGCCGGTCTATATTCAGATAAAGTAGCTCGAATGAATGACGAATCCATCAACGATATTAAAATCATCCCTTTTCGAGGGGAATACTTCAAGCTCAAAGCAGAAAGCGAGTATTTGGTCAAAAACCTAATTTACCCCGTTCCAGAACCCAACTTCCCCTTCCTCGGGGTACACTTTACGCGAATGATCCATGGAGGAATAAAAGCAGGTCCAAATGCCATACTTGCTTTTAAACGGGAAGGCTACCGAAAAAACCAAGTGAATCTTGCTGAGCTTGCAGAGACCTTGACTTGGCCAGGGTTTCGAAAGGTGGCAGGCAAATACTGGAAAACAGGCTTGGAAGAATTGTACCGCTCTTTTTCAAAATCTGCCTTCACCAAGGCCTTGCAAGAGCTGATCCCTGAAATACAAGAGTCTGACCTCGTTGCAGGAGGTGCAGGGGTTCGTGCTCAGGCTTGTGACCGCTCAGGTGGTCTTTTGGATGACTTTGCCATCCGTGAATCTGAGTTCTCCATCAATGTACTCAACGCACCTTCACCAGCTGCTACCAGCTCCCTATCCATTGGGGGTGTCGTGGCAGAAATGGTACGCAAACGTTTCTAACCGATATTTTCTTTTCTACGCTCGTTTAATTCCTCAAGATTGGGTTAGAAATTCAAGGAGCCGGTATTCTGCGTAGTTGAATTCTGAACTCGGAATAGTAAATCCGGTATGCCCTCCCCTTTCGGGCATCTCCAAAAATAGTAATTCACTAGACTTTGCAAATGCTACCGGGTAGCATTCTTCACCCAATAAGGGGTCATTTTTGGCATTTAAAATTAACGTGGGTATTTCAATGTCCTGGATTCGGGTATGTGGGCTGGCCTGCTCGTAAAAGTCAGCAGCATCTTTAAATCCATGCAGCTTGGCCGTGAACTCGGTATCAAATTCATCGAAATTGCGCACCTGGGGCAAGCGATCCAGATCCACCAAACCAGGGAATTGCTTCCCTTTGGCTTCCATTTTCTTCTTCAGCTTGCCCATAAACTTGCGTGCATAAAAGGTATTGGTGGGTCGCCGAAGGGTGGCTGCACTGGATGGCAGGTGAACAGGCGTAGAATACACCGCTGCACGCTGGATCAATGGAGAAAGGTTTTTGCCCTGTTGTCCGAGGTAATTCAACGTTTGAGCACCTCCCATGCTGATTCCTGAAAGAAATATCCCGGCATAACTCGTCTTGCTCAGCACATGCTTGACGACAGTATCCAAATCATAGGCAGATCCGTGGTGGTACAGGATGGGTTGGCGATTGATTTCACCCCCACAGGAGCGATTGTTCCAAACGAGCACATCGATTTCTTTTTGGTTAAACAACTTGACCAATCCCCGTGCATAATGCCGCTGCGAATCCCCTTCCAACCCATGGGAAACTAGGAGCAATTGCTTACCTCCAACCTTAGACCAATCCAAATTCAAAAAATCCGAATCGGGCGTTTCGATTTGCTCTCTTTCGTAGGTCACCCCATCCACCTTCCGCCAGATGCTTGGTAAAATAGTTTCGAAATGCCCATTTAGGTAAAAAAACGGGGGATTAGCGTAGGAAGTAGCAAGTATAGGCATGGAAATCGTGAGAAAACTTCAAATCAACTTCATCTTTAATTAACCTTGAAGCGAGGGTAATCAACTAATTTTCAACTCATTAATGAACTCATAGGATTTTAGAGTTAAAGGGGATTAAATTTTAAAAAGAAGGCAATGCGTATTGCCTTTTTTTTATGCCCGATTCCTCCAAAAAGGGTTAGGATACTACATTTTCAAACTTTCCTTGGCAGAAGTACCAGCCAAGTACCCAGTGGTCCAAGCCGCTTGAAAATTGAACCCACCCGTGATGCCATCCAAATTCAATACCTCCCCTGCAAAATAAAGCCCCGGATGAACCTTGCTCTCAAGGGTTTCGGGGTTGATTTCATCTAACACCAAACCTCCAGCGGTGACAAACTCCTCTTTAAATGTAGTTTTTCCTTGGATGCCTACCGAATAGCAGAAAAGACACTGCACGAGCTTATTGATCAACTTCTTGGAAAGCTGTCCATACAGTTGGGCTTCGGAAACCTCGGATTTGCTGCAGAAATGCTCCCAAAGCCGCGTAGGGACCCCAAATAGGGAATTGGAAACCACTTTTTTGTTGGGATGAAGCTGCGCATAGTTACCGAGTTGCTCTGCATAATCCTGCTCTCCCAAATCTGCGTTCCATTGAATGATGGCTCGGGCTGTGTACTGCTTCTCATGGAGCCAGTCTGCTCCAAATGCAGAGAGCTTGAGCACTGCAGGCCCACTAATGCCCCAATGGGTAATCAAAATCGGACCACGGTAACTTAGTTTTGTCCCCTCCAATTTGACCACCGCATCCCCCATCGAAATGCCCATCAGTTCGCGAATGGGTTCCTGCGGTGTATTGAAGGTAAAGAGTGATGGGATAGGCTTTATAATAGTATGCTTCAGTAACTTAAGAAATTCATAGGAACTCAAATTTGGATGCCCTCCAGATGCTACAATCACCTTGGAGACGGATACATCCCCTTCATCAGTTTGCAAACTAAATCCAACATCCGTGGATCGAATTGCCTTGATTCCAGTAGAAAGTTTCAATCGAACCCCAAGTCGCTTGGCTTCCTGCTCTAGCACATCTACGATACTTTGGGAGGAATTACTTTTTGGGAACACGCGCCCATCTTCTTCAATTTTTAGGGGGACGCCTCGGGATTCAAACCAGCTGAAGGTGTCTTCTATGGAAAAATGCGCAAAACCCTTCTTCAAAAATTTCTCTCCTCGGGGGTAATTTTTGACCAGTTTGGAGATTTCCATCGGACGATGGGTCACATTGCAGCGTCCCCCACCAGAGATTTTAACTTTGGAGAGTACTTTTGGAGATTTTTCAAAAAGGAGCACCTCGATTCCAGGTCCACTTGCGTGAATAGCAGCAAAATAGCCTGCAGCTCCCCCACCAATGACAGCAATTTTCACCCCTTATCCAGTTGATTCGACAGTAAAATTAAGGCTCTTTTTTGAGATCAATCGAATTTTTCTTGACCGACAAACTTCTAGTTGCGTACTTGCTACAAATTACGCCCAATTGAGAACCCTACTCCTTTCCCTAGTCCTTTTTCTTAGCCTGTTTACTGTAGCGCCCTTGGCAGCCACAGCACAGGTAAACCTCGGCCAAACGGACCGTTGGATGAAAGGGGCATTGGCAGCGATGGAACGGAGCGACTACCAAACTGCCAACTCTATTTTCAGGAACCTCATTGATTCAGGGCTGCCCCTACCAGAGGAGATGCCCTATTATTTTTCGGAAACGCTTTTCAAATTGGGCCAATATGACAACAGCCAAAACTTCCTCAACAAGTACTTGGAATTAACTGGCTTTACGGGGCAAAATTACGAGTATGCAGTTCGATTGAAGGAAAAATTAAAGGAGCCCATAGCTCAAATACTCGCCTGCGAACTATGTGATCGTCGTGGATACCGCTATGCTCCTTGCCCACTGTGTGATGGAAACAAACAGATTGAACAAGCCTGTGCATATTGTAAAGCAAATGGAGTCGTGGGCTGCAGCCGATGTGGTGCTTCAGGCATGATCAAAAAAATGAATGTCTTCAACATCATGGAGTTTTTTGAATGCGAGCGTTGTGCAGGAAAAGGTCGTCTGACCTGCCCAACCTGCGGAGGTAGCGGAAAAGAAGTAAGCGCCTGTAAAAATTGTGAGGGCTCAGGTAAGACTGCCTCTGCTGATTTATGCAACCATGAGGAGCATGTACATGCTGCTCCTGCGAAAAAATAGGTTTGTGGAGTAGTCAACAGATGACAGTTCACAGTCGACGGCTTATTTTCTAGATCTTCAAACCCTTATTACCTAGGCTTAACCTGAATAAAGTGGAATTGCCTCTAGTTCGTTTTAAGCTTAAACGGCAACATTATTCTCCCTTAAAGCGTCATTCAAGGAAGTTTTTAGATCTGTGGAAGCTTTTCGCTGTCCAATGATCAGCGCGCAAGGTACTTGATAGGTTCCAGAAGGAAATTGCTTGGGGATAGTTCCCGGAATCACCACCGAACGAGGAGGCACCATACCCTTGTATTCCACAGGAGTAGCACCGGTGACATCGATAATCTTAGAGCTTGCAGTGAGGGTCACTCCTGCCCCAATGACTGCTTCTTTTCCAATACGAACTCCTTCTACAATGATCACTCGGCTTCCAATAAAGGCGCCATCTTCTACAATCACTGGAGCGGCTTGAACGGGTTCGAGTACCCCACCGATGCCTACCCCCCCACTCAAATGCACGTTTTTCCCAATCTGAGCACAAGAGCCTACCGTCGCCCAGGTGTCCACCATGGTTCCGGAATCTACATAGGCGCCAATATTCACATAGCTGGGCATCAGGATCACACCGGAAGCTAGAAAAGCGCCGTAACGGGCCACCGCATGAGGTACCACACGAACACCCTGTGCTGCATAGTTGGTTTTCAAGGCCATTTTGTCGTGAAACTCAAAAGGACCTACCTCGATGGTTTCCATTTTTTGGATGGGAAAATACAGAATTACCGCTTTTTTGATCCAGTCATTGACGGTCCAGTCCCCATCTTCCGATGGACTTGCTACGCGCAATTTTCCAGTGTCCAAATCCGCAATGATGCTTCGAATGGCATCTTGGGTTGTCGTCTCTTTGAGCAATTCACGGTTGTCCCAAGCTGCTTCAATTGTTGATTTTAAGTCCATCTGTGTTCTAGTTCTAGTAGGTTCTTGTCCCCCAATTTCCATGTTTTCTAATGCAGAAAGCAACCGACTGGGGATGGTTTTGAGAATACGAAACAAACAAATCCCTAGGGAACTTCATAGGTTTTTTTGAAGAAAGAGTACCCAGCCTCCCGAACGGTAACTCCACTACTCCCTTAAAATTCACTGCAGCTATACTGATTTTGGTGCTTATGGGAAGGCTGTAATGCCCTTTTTGGAGCCGGCCGTACCAATTCTTTCCTACGGGAAATTGAGAGTATGTAGAACTGATTTGTGCATTGAAAATTTTACTAAAATCCTTTTAATCAATTAAATAAACACTTTTTTAGATGACTCTAGAATTTAATTGAGTGAAATCGAAACCGATTTTCCCCAGCAAAATTGAGTTTTCCACATTTGATTTAGTGTACCTAAACTTATTTTTTAGAACTATCTAATTTAATTTTTATATTTGCCTTATAAATCACCTACCCCATGGAGTTGACCACTGCCGAAGAGAATTACTTAAAAGCCATTTACCACCTTTCTGAAGAGGGCAAAAAAAGCGTGTCTACCAACGACATCGCTGCCTCTATCCAGACCAAGCCCGCATCCGTAAGCGACATGCTTCGCAAGTTGGGCGAAAAAGAAGTCATCCAATACCGCAAATATTACGGCCTACAGATCACTCCCCTCGGCATGCGACTTGCCTTGCAAACGATCCGCAAGCACCGCCTTTGGGAAGTGTTTCTCGTGGACAAGTTGCACTTCGCTTGGGACGAGGTGCACGAAGTAGCCGAGCAACTCGAGCACATCCAATCTACCCTCCTCATCGAGCGCTTGGACGCCTACCTCAACTATCCCAAGTTTGATCCACATGGGGATCCCATTCCGGATGCGTTTGGAGACGTACGTTCCCGACCACGCATTGCACTTCAGGAAATGGGCATCGATCAATCCGGACAAATCGTCGCCGTCAAAGACAGTTCCCCAGCCTTCCTGCGCTACCTCGACAAAGTAGGTGCCTACATCGGTGCCCGCATCAAAGTCCTCGACAAGGTCGAGTTTGACGGTTCGGTCGAAATCCTCGTCGATCAAAAGAAAACCCTCTTCATGTCCAAAGACGTAGCAAACAACATTCTTGTCTTGACCTCATGAGTACCCTAAGACCACAACTATTTTTGGTATTTGCCCTCAGCCTGAGTTGTGCTCTCTGGGGCTGTCGCTCCAATACGGAAACGACGCGCAGCAAGCCGCTGATCGTGGCTACCACCAGCATCCTAGCCGATGGCATACAGCAGTTGGTGGGAGATCAAGCCGTGGTGGTTTCACTCATGCCTCCAGGAGTGGATCCACACCTTTACAAAGCTTCCGTGCGCGACTTAGACCTGCTTACCCAAGCGGATCTGGTGGTCTACCACGGACTCTACCTAGAAGGGAAAATGACTGAGATCTTTGAAAAGCTGGCCCTAAGCCAACCTCTGATAGATGTTTCCCAAGGAATCCCACAAGAAAAATTGATTCGTTCCGGTCCCGAAGCACACAGTGTGGATCCCCACATTTGGTTTGACATTTCGCTCTGGTCGGCGGCATTGGCCTATGCTAGTGAGGAGTTACAACTTTGGCAACCTACCTGGAAGTCTGCTTTGCAGCAGAATACCAGTACCTACTTGCAACAACTCGCAGCATTGGATCAGCGTACCCGAAGCCAAGTGGCTGAACTCGTTCGAAACAAGCAGGTGCTGGTTACTGCTCACGATGCCTTTGCCTATTTCGGCAAGGCCTACGGCTTGCAGGTTTACTCCCTGCAAGGACTCTCTACGCTAAGTGAACCCGGTCTACGAGACCTGACCCAGCTGATCCAAGTGATCCAAACCTACCGCATCAAAGCCATTTTTGCCGAGCAAACCATCTCTCCCAAGGCCTTGCAAGCGGTGGCGCGAGGAGCCGCCGAAAAAAACCAAGTGGTCAACCTGTCCGGACCCCTCTACACAGACAGCCTCGATGCGCCGAATACACCTGCAGGCACCTATCTCGGCATGTTTGAAGCCAATCTCAACCTGATCTATACCCAATTACTCCCATGATCACGCAAGTATCCCAACCCGTCCTTGAAGTCCATGACTTGACTGTTAGCTACGAGCAGCATCCTGTGCTGTGGAATGTAGACCTGAGCTTACCTGCTGGTAAACTTATCGGCATCCTTGGCCCCAACGGTGCGGGCAAGTCTACCCTGATCAAGTCCATTATGGGACTGATCACCCCCACTTCGGGCTATGTGAAGATTTTTGACAAGGCCCTTCCCGAGGTGCGTAGCCGCATCAGCTACGTGCCCCAGCGGGAGTCGGTGGACTGGAACTTTCCAGCTTCCGTCTTGGATGTGGTCGTCATGGGTACCTATGGGAAGCTGGGGCTTTTCCGCAGGCCAGGGAAAAAAGAAATCCAAATCGCCCAGGCAGCGCTGGAACAAGTGGGCATGACGGCCTTTGCTTCCAGACAGATCGCCGAGCTCTCCGGTGGGCAGCAGCAACGGGTATTTATCGCCCGAGCACTCGCGCAGCAAGCAGACTTGTATTTGATGGACGAACCTTTTGCTGGCGTGGATATGGCCACCGAAACGGCCATTTTTCAGCTTTTACAAGAGATGGCCGCTGCAGGCAAGACCGTATTGGTGGTGCACCACGACATCCACTCTGCGATGAACTTCTTTGATTGGGTGATCATGCTCAACCTGCACCTGGTAGCCTCTGGACCCAAGGAACAGGTGATGACTGAGGAGCTGCTTCGCAAAACCTATGGAGGCAAGCTCAACCTGCTTACGCAAGTGACTGACCTGATCCGCAAGCAAGACTTTAACCCGCTCAAACGCTGATATGGAAGATTTTCTATACTTCTTCACCTTTCAAGACCCCTCCATCACCTGGGTGGTCCTCGGCATCACCCTCCTGGGGATTGGCTCAGCATATGTGGGTACCTTCTCCTTTTTGGACAAGAAAGCGCTGCTTGGTGATGCGATCTCCCATGCGGTGCTTCCAGGCATCTGCTTGGGCTTTGCACTAGCAGGGGAAAAAGATCCCCGCTACATCGTCGCCGGAGCCTTCCTTTCTGGAGCGCTGGCAACTTTTTTAAGTTCCTGGCTCAAGAAAAACACCAAACTCAGTGAGGACAGCATCATTGCGAGTATCCTGTCCATCTTCTTTGGCATTGGCATTGTCTTTTTGACTGTGCTTCAAAAATCAGGCAACCCCGAGATCGCTGGACTCAATTCCTTTATTTTTGGCAATGCCATCGGCATTGCAGAAACCGACCTGCTCCTGTATGGGGGTTTGTCCTTGACCATTATTCTGGTGCTCAGCCTATTTTTGAAAGAGTTTCGATTGATGGTCTTTGATCCAAACTTTGGGAGAGCCATCGGTTTTCCCATCCAAGGAATCCGATTTGTGTTCAATGTACTGATGATCCTAGCCGTTGTGATCGGCATTCAAGCCATCGGGGTAGTGCTCATGGCAGCGCTTCTCATCACCCCAGCAGCGGCAGCACGGTTCTGGACCAACCGCCTCTCCACCTTATTGATTCTTGCTGGTCTATTTTCAGTGATTTCAGGGATTCTCGGTACCTACATCTCCTTTGTGATCCCACAGATGCCTACTGGGCCTTGGGTGGTGGTCTTTCTTTCCTTGATCGCCTTACTTTCCTTTCTTGTCGCTCCCAAAAGCGGGCTCCTTCCTCGGCTATTTTCCCGCAGACGCTACGTAAAGCAGATGCACCGAGATCACCTGATGAAAGCACTTTACAAGGCCAAAGAGGCCAATCAGGAATGTTTGACCCTGGACGATATTCATGCGCTCTACCCTTTTCACCGAAGCGATATTCAACAGTCCTTGGCCCTGCTGCTCCGTCAGGGTTTTGTAGCTCAAACTCAAGGGGGGATTTCCTTGACTCCCAAGGGCGTATCCGATTCAATGCGAATTGTACGCTTGCACCGCCTTTGGGAACTCTATCTCAACGAATTTCTCCACATTGCTCCAGACCACGTACACGAGTCTGCCGAGCAGATGGAGCACCTCTTGACTCCGGAGTTGGAAGCACTCCTCGAGCAGCGCTTAAACTATCCTACCCTCGATCCTCACCAAGTTACCATCCCCCGAGA
>CAMCBC010000031.1 GCA_945872775.1 Spirosoma fluviale
TTCAGCATGACACCTCTGTAAGAAAGCATGGCTTTCACGGTATCGGTAGGCTGAGCTCCATTCAACAACCAGGTAAGAGCGCGCTCATTGTTGATGTTGATGGAAGCGGGGTTCGTGTTCGGATTGTAAGTTCCGAGTTTCTCGATGAAGCGTCCATCACGTGGAGCTCTTGCATCAGCTACAACCACGTCGTAAATGGCTTGTTTTTTGCGGCCACGACGTGCTAATCTGATTTTTACGGACATAATTAACTGTTTTTAGTGAGTGGATGGAACCCGTCCATCCTAATTTTGGACTGCAAAGATACGATAAAGGATTGAAATGCCATAAGTTGCCCGCAAATTATTTGTGTAAAAGTTGAGATTGGGACTATCTTGCAGGACTATTTGGCCTTGTAGTTCAACGGATAGAACAAGCGTTTCCTAAACGCTAGATCTAGGTTCGATTCCTAGCTAGGCTACACTTCCTACGAGTAAGAGAATCTAACTCAGGAGAAAGCCTAATTCTTTGGGAGAAATTTTCGATTCAAATGCAAGAACCTACTAGACTGGGTTGGCAAGGTAGGAATTAGGAAGTTACCTAAACTTCAGCTAAGAGATGCCTGCTTCCCAGATTCAGATGAGCAATCGGCAAGCCAGGTTAATCATGGATAGAGATTTACCTTAGCATTACAAATACTGTTTGATATAAACCGTAAACAAACTAAAACGAATCTTTTCTTTGTATTTGAGAACAAAAATGCAAAGTAAGTTTGTCGTCTTATTTGATTTTTTGCCTCAAATCAAAACCAAAAAAGCTTCATTCTAAAATTATTCAAGGAGCTTAGAATAAAACTCATGCTTTTTTTCAATGCTGTTATTTACGGGAAATGGCATTGCAAAAACTTCAATTTCATTACCTTCAATTTCTATTTTGCCAATAGATCCAAACTGCTTTTTATCTCCTACTTTATCAATACTATCCCATTTATTTAGATTAGATTCATATTCTTTAGAAAAAGCATCAACCACCTTTTGTCCTAATAGTGCAATCCGCTTTGCATTTTTCAAGTTAGGCGTAGCTCTAAACAACTCTTCAACGGAACCTTTAGGCACTTTCACTTTCTTGGAATCTGTTTCATCTATAAGAGGCAGTAAATCTGCAAACCCAAGGCTATAGTCGGAGTGGTTTTGGGTTAAAAATGCAGCAGAAGCTCTTTTTTTCAAATCCAATTGCTTTATAGTGTTTTTTAATATCCCAGCAGAAATTAGTAAATTCCAAAATGCTTCATCCCTTGAAAAAACCGCTTGATTCTTTATCGCTTCTTTGGTTGGATTGAGGCCAATTAAAACTAAAAATGGGTTTTCGGGAATAATACTTAGTGTTTTTTTCATTTTTGTTCAGATTTAAAATAGTCCATAATTTTTTCCGGTTTTTAAATAATCCTCTCCCAATTCTAGGATGTCATAAACTTCAGTGACACCCCATCCTTCTATTGATACCGCGAACGCTAACCACTCAGCCAATTCCTTATCCACAAATTCTTCCCAAGCTGGGCCATTCGCTTTCTTTTGAGTAACCTTTATCCACTGTGCCATGTCCACCAAGTCGGATTGGATAAAAGCTAGCATTTGCAAATCGGTAACCATCCAGAATTTTCGCAATTGATCCAGTTTTTGAAGGATCACCCCCTCATCAAAACTCTTTAAGGATTCATAAGCCCCATACGGCTTAGAAGAGTCTATCTTCCCCTGATCATCCTTGGGACTTAGGACCAAAAGGACCTGCTCTTGTGCTGGATTGCCTTTGCAACACCAGTATGCAAGCAATTGTGCCAAGGCTTCATGGGTAAATGAATTTGAAAAATGATATCCATGTACCCAGCGTATACCTGAAGAGAGGGCCCAGTGACTCATCCAATGTCCCAATTCATGCATCAATACGACAAATCGAACGTCCTCCTCGGTGAGCCTTGGATTTCTTGAACAAAATGATTCAATCCTATCCTTAAAGAGAACGATTCTACCCTCTCGGCTTTTTCCTCCGAAATATGCATTTTTAGGATCTCCATCTGCCGGTTGGAAAAAATCAAAATACACTCCCAATTCATCAGGAGTGATTACCTCCCTCCAGGACTCGCTTGAGATGTAATCTTTTACCTCCTTAAAATCACAGTAGTATACTTCTGGAAAACGGTTGGTCTGGAAGGAATACCCATATTTTTCGAATACTTCAGTTTTCAACCAAATCATTCTCTCTAATTCCTCCATCGAAAATCTGTAGGCAGGAATGGGTAGGACTAGATTAGGGAGAGGAACGGATTGGAACAATCGCACGAGTATTTGTAGTACATATTCCTTTTCCATATCGTAAAAACTCAACAGCTCTCTTCCTTGCGTAGAAAAATTTTTATTCAATTTCGTAAGCAACCGATGTTTTTTCTGTCTTAAATTTTCCTTTGAAACTTGAATCCCTGATTTCTGGAGGATTTGATTCACTTCTTCCCAGTAGACCTTTTCCCAATTTGTAGTGTTTTCAACCTGTTTAGTAGACAATGCAGCCTGCTTCACCGCTTCAAAAAACTTCACCTCATCGGCCGAAAGAAACTCATGCTTTAGAACTAACTTGAAGAATTCATCTATTTTTTGACGTGAATCCAATTGGTCAAAAGCTCCAAATTCGTTTTCAATCGCGTTTTTTACTTGAATTGAATCTTGTTCATTCATTTCCCCATCATATTGGATGAATTCCCTTTTTCTAGAAGTAGTTTTTTTCTCAATTAAATTTTCTCCCTCCTGATAATCTTCTGGGTCCCATAAGCCTTCTTCATGATCCTTTTTGCCTAATTTTTTTAAAACATTACGCTTAAAAATCGTAGCAAAGTACCCGGGAGGTTCATTTAGCTTTCCTTTACTTTCTATTTTGAGGTAAGTTTCGTTTACAATAGAAATTAAATCCTCCTGATGAATGAATCCTTTCCATCTGAATATGGCATTTACCATACGTTGGTTTTCATTTTCAGCCCAGGTGGGGAAAAGTTTTTTTAGGCTTGATTGAATTTGTTCCAAAAACTGTTTATTGGCTGTATTTGAAATTCGCTTTGACATAATTGAAATTTATAAAGTTAAATCCTTCTTAAGGATACCTAATCAAATCCTTTCGTAATCCCAAAAGTCACTGAAGATAAATAAAACCCCTTGATCGGTTCGTAGATGCAACCTACTACCCTGCCAAATGATACTACTAATTTCACCAAAACCGTAGGGAATGGACATGTTGGTATAATCATGCCTGTCCTTGTATACTCGAAAGCTGATTGAATCCAGCTTTTCTACCATGCCGTAATCGGCAAACGCTAAGAAATTGTTCATAATAGAGAGATTAATGTTTTTATAGTATAAGGTCAGACATACTCCGTTTGTGACAACTTTCTAAACTTTTTTTTGAGAAAAACCCAAATTCCCCCCTTGAGATAAAATTCCTTCTTGTTCAAACAGCCATTGGATAAGTGCTGGATCAAACAAATCCATAAATTCAAATTGCCTGATTTTACGTTCTATATTTCTTAGCTGCGAGGGGCTCCAAGAAAGCTGCTGCAATAATGGTTTAACTCTTGCCGGCAAACTTCCCAGTTTTATAGAGTCATCTAAAATACGATTACGCGTCTGGATATCTGGCATAGAGATTTCCTGACTAAATAGAAATCGCCTAAAAAATGCTGAATCAAGGTGATGTTTTAGATTGGTGGTGGCAACTAAAATCCCTTCAAAACAATCCAGTTCTTCCAGCATTTTTGTTTGAGCTTGATTGTGAAAAACATCGTTGCTAGTGCTCACCTCGACCCTTCTGCTCATCAATCCATCTGCTTCATTGATTAATAGAATAACTGGGGATTTACTCTTAATTCGCTTTTTTGAGTAGGCATCAAAGATTTTTGCTATGTTCTTTTCTGTTTCCCCCACCCATTTGCTGTGAATTTCTGAGAAGTTCATCTGCATGATCTCTACTTGACAGATTTTTGCAGCTTGGTATACAAATTCTGTTTTCCCAGTTCCTGGCAGACCATGAAGAAGTAAAGTAAGGGATTGATTGGTTTTTTGAGGTGCGACAATAAGTTTGCAGAATAGCTCAAAAAAGGTAGTTTCACTGCGGTTATAGTACAAAGGTACTTCTGTTATAGAATGATGCTGTAACTCCCAATACAATCCTTTTGAATTTCTTTTTTCCGGTTGAATCACCTCAATCAGGTCATTTCGGAGTAGCTTAACCAACCTTTCTGAGGGCAATGCTTCTAAAGTGATACTTCCTTTTTCCAAGGTCATCGTGATCAACCCTTGTTGCTGGGGAACAAACTTGTTTTGATATACTTTATTCAAAACAGTAAGGATTTTCTCAGGCTCTAGACCCAAATCCATTAACGAATAAGGTATTTCCCCTGAAAAAAAGGAGTCCAGATAGCAACATAGAAAGTGAAGGTCATCGAATGAAGCTTTGGATTTTTCAAGAAATTGGAGGAGAACAACTTCGGAAAAATGACTTCCTGTCAATCGAAGAAACCTGGGAATATCCTTGATGTGAAGGAGCAAAGTAGAAAGCCGAACTGCAACAAGGCAGTCTCGAATGTCTTGATTGATGTTTTTTTCTTTTTCTTTATTTGAAGGATTGATCCTGAAAAAAACCTGCTCTCCCTCCCACTTTTTGAAGATCGTATCAAGCTTTCCCTGCCTAATCAGCAATAAAATATCCTTAAAAATTTGCTCCTGCTCTTTTGGTAAAGAATTCAATAGCGCATTCAAGCCAATCTGCCCCGTTTCTGAATATTTTTCTCGGATTATCCTATTTATGTAACATTCGAAGTTCTGATCCATGAATGAGTTTCTTGTTGGTTTCATCTAAGGAGATAATCCCTGGAAGATCGCTAGTGTGACAGTTTTTATAAAAAAAAATTAAAATCGCCTGATTCGATAGATGTCTAGGGTATAGAGCTACTGCTTTTCGACAGGTTAAAAATTGCGTTTTAACTTTAAAATTGCAGAAAATGTAAGAAAAAGTTAGCCCTTCATTTTTGAATTTTAATCATGTAAGTGGCACCTGAGAAAATGATGGAAATTGTATCAGCGTTCAAATCGTATAATTACGATTAGCTGAAAAATGATTTTCACTTCCTCTAATTTTTTAGGAAGATAGGGAGATTACCTAGTTGGATTGAAGATTTTAACTTTGCAGTAAACATTGCAGTTGGGATTCAAAACCAACGAGTTTTACTGAAATTATAAATTATACCTAATTGATTATCAATACTAAAAATCAATCATCAATAACAAGCGTTTCCTAAACGCTAGATCCAGGTTCGATTCCTGGCTAGGCTACTTGATTGATCAGCGAAAATATCATTCTGGCGTAATCGCCGCTATCCATTTCAAAATCACCTATCTTTAGCAGACCACAAAATATTCCAACTAAGGCCAGCCTTTTTCGGGGTTAGTAGCTAATTCCAGAATCCATTTATTCCTTGTCATAATTCTAGGAATAGCTAATCAAGGACTAGTGCGCTCAATCGAGAATTACTGATTTGGCGACGAAATGAGAGGTATAATCAGTTTTTCACATTTCCATTGACCAAGTAATAAAAATACAGTGTCCGTCAAAAACCATCCTATTTTTTCAATTCCCAAAATTGAAAACCAGTTTAGCAGAAGGCCGCTCAAAAGCCGTGTTTTTTGGTCTTTCATCATTTTGTTCCAAATGTTCTTGGGCGTAACCAATCTTCAAGCCCAGACAGAGTTCATTGAGCTGAGGTTTGATCAAAAAGATGCTCCAAAGAAAGCCCGCTATTTTTTGACTGGAAAAGTAAGCCAATTGGAAACCAAGGAAGCCCTTTCTGGAGTGGCCATACATATTGATGGTTATTTTGAAGGAAACAACACCGATCAAAACGGGTATTATTTTCTTGCTTTAGATTCTGGCCGGCACCGAATTGTTTTCCGTCAGTTTGGAAAAAAGCCCGTTCATTACCAGATCCAATTGTATGGGGATGGACAATTGGATGTAGAAGTGATGAATATGGATTTTGAGTTGGAGGTATTCACTGTTGAAGCAGAGGAAAAGGACAGAAATATTCGTAGCCCAATTTCCGGTGTGACCAAAATGAAGATCGAAGACATCAAGCTTGTACCCACTTTTCTTGGCGAACCGGATGTCTTCAACGTACTTCAATCCATGCCGGGGGTGACCTCGGTGGGAGAAGGTTCGGCCGGCATGAATATCCGAGGGGGTCGGGCGGATCAAAACCTGATCCTGATGGATGAGACAATCGTACTCAGCAACAGCCATGCTTTGGGGTTTTTATCCTCATTCAATGGTGATGCCTTACAAAATTTCACCTTGTATAAAGGTGCTGTTCCAAGCTATTTTGGAGGAAGGAGTTCTTCTGCCCTCAACATTGAAATGCGTAATGGAAATAAAGAAAAATGGGAAGGAAGTGCTTCCTTGGGCACTGCCGTCAGCAAACTGATGGTAGAAGGGCCGATTGTCCCTGAAAAAAGTTCCCTAATTCTGGCCACTAGAATGTCCAATGCCAATTGGCTGTTGAACCTGGCAGATGCAGGAGATATCCAAAACAGCGATATCAGGTTCCATGACATCTATTTTGATATTAACCATCAGCTAACTCAAAAGAATAGCTTGGATGTTAGCCTGCTATCCACCGGAGATTATTTCAAGTTTTCCAATCAATTTGGTTTTGAATGGGACAACCTGGTGGGTTCTTTGAGGAGCAGGAATTTAGTAACCGATAATCTTTCGCTAGTCGGGATGGCCGCTTACGGTTCCTTCAACAACAGTTTTTTTGAACCTTCTCTAGTCGACCCATCCAAAGTCAAAAATGGCTTGTATTACTATCAAGGGAAAATAACAGGATTGTGGACTTTGGATAAAGTGGATATAAACTTTGGCGCCGAAGCCATTCAATACCAGATGAGGTCGGAATCCTTGATCCCCTTGACTCAGGAATCCGGGATAGTGCCAGAAACTATCCAAAAACAAAGAGGCATTGAATATGCCCCCTACATCTCTGCAGATTGGAACCCAACTGAAAATCTCTCCTTCTCGGGTGGGCTACGGTACTCTACTTACGCCCAACAGGGACCCGACTCCATCTTCAGGTATCAAGAAGGACTTCCGAGATCGAGGTTTACCATCACGAACGTTGATTTTGTAGAAAGCGGAAATATCGCCAACTACAATGGTTTGGAGCCCCGATTTTCGTTCAGATGGACTTATGACAAAGTCAATTCCATCAAAGCAGGTTATTCGTTGATGAACCAATACCTTCAGACGATCTCCAATGCCACCGGCCCTACGCCCATTGATTTGTGGCAGCTGAGCACCAACTACATTCTTCCGCAACGATCCCATAATGCTTCTTTGGGGTACTTCAGAAATTTCAAAGAAGATGAATGGTCGACTTCTTTTGAAGGGTTCTACCGAAGTACAAACAACCAAGTCGAGTACCGTAATTTTGCAGACTTATTCTTAAATCCGCACATGGAAACAGAGTTGATACAGGGACAAGGCCTTGCCTTTGGTACTGAACTGCTGATTCAAAAAAACAGTGGCGGGATTACAGGTTGGCTTGCTTACACCTTCAGCAGGTCCCTTATCCGAACCACTTCAGAATTTCCCGAAATCCAAGTCAATCAAGGAAATTGGTTTGCAACCAATTTTGACAAACCCCACAACATTTCCTTGGTGACTAATTTCCACGTGAAAAAAGGCAGAACTTTCAACACCAATGTCAATTTTTCATCAGGACGACCGGTGACAGGACTATCATCCAACTATGTCATTGGAGCGGCTTCTGTTCCCAATTTTGGAAACAGGAATGAGTTTAGGATTCCAAATTATTTTAGGATTGACTTCTCTTACCTAACAAATGGTTTCGTAAGAGACTGGGATGATAAAATCAATTTTAGCATCTACAACCTTACCGGAAGGAGAAATGCGTATTCTGTTTTCTTCCAAAGAGAGGGCAGAGTTCCAAGATTGGTTCCTTATCAGGTTTCGATTTTAGGATCAGCATTTCCTTCTCTCACCTACACAGTAAAGTTCTGAAAATGCGCAAGAATCAAAAAGTATCCATCCGCTCAGGCCTGGTCTTTGCCCTATTTCTAGCGCTTACTGTTTCTTGTATTGATCGGCTAGATTTTGTAGGTGAAACCAACGCCGGTCAGCTTATCATTTATGGAGTATTCACTACTACTAATGAAAGGCAGGTGGTGAATGTAAGTCGCACTTCCCTATCCGGATTGCCCCCGAGAGGTGTCCCAAACGCCCGCGTTACGCTAGTGAGTCAATCCGGTGGACGGTCTCCCTATTCCAGTTTGGGTAATGGGGAATATGAATTGAAGGGCATTTGGGCAACAGGAGGGAATAGTTATGCTTTGGAAGTAGTGGTGGATGGAAAAGTATACCAATCTAAGTTTGAAAAAGTACCAGAACTGGATGCAGAGGATAAGCTCAGTTTTGCTTTTGATTCGGAACCATTCAGAACGGAAAAACCTGAATTCGTATTTAAAGTCTTTTCAGAGACGAGGCTACCTGACACCAAAGATCCAATTTACTTGAGATGGACCGTTGAAGAAACCTATTTATGGCCTTTGGCATGGTTGAGAGGAACGGGTATTCCACCCCCGCAACCCCCTCCTTGCTTTATTTCGGACATGATAGAACCCAATCGGATTAATTTATTTGATGGCTCAGGGACGAGTACCCGGAATTCAACTTTTTTGATGGGAAGACGTTCGGTAGACAATTCGTTTCAGTACCCCTTCTTTGTTACTGTAACCCAATTGAGTATCAATAGGGAAGCGTATACCTATTGGGAGAAAATCAAAATCGTCATCGACAACCAAGGGTCGCTTTTTGATATTCCACCTGCCCCTGTATCTGGAAACATTTTCAATGTAAAAGACAGTGAAGAAACTGTACTTGGCTATTTTGAAGTAGCCAAGTCCAAAACCACACGGATCTATACTACGAATGCTGATGTGCCTTTTTATCTCCTGGACCCATGCCAATACATCCCCAGCACGCCTGATGATGCATACCCTGCTGAATGCAGAAGTTGCGAGGCAAGGGCACAAGGGAGAAGCTGGACAACCAAGGCACCCGACTGGTGGAAGTATGATTGAGAGGACAAGTGGCTACCCACAGGCAACGAAGTACTGAGGAGTTTTCAGTCCAAAGGGGTTGAGGAAGGAAATTGATGTTTTCCAAACAGATATGTTCCTTGCAGTAAACTTTGCAGTTGGAGATTAAAATCAACGGGTTTTAATGTAATTATAAATTATACCTAATTGATTATCAATACTAAAAATCAATCACTACTAAAAATCCATTCTTAAACTTTTGCTATTGGCATACCCTTCATTCCTGAATCAACCAATTGAGCAAGAAAATTGGTAAATGGTTTGATATCTTGTTTTGTACTTGCCTGCTCTAATGCTTGCATATAAGTATCACGCTGCTCAACAGGAATAACTGTCCATGGATAGCCTCCTGATGCAAGCATCACATTCATCAAAAACCTTCCCATTCTGCCGTTTCCATCCATATAGGGATGTATGTAAACAAACACAAAATGTCCAAGAACAGCCCTAACAGCGGCACTCGGTTCTTCAGCCAATAGTTGAAAAAGAACAGGCATTGCATCCCGCACTGCTTCTTTATTTAAAGGTGTATGCATAGAATTACCTATATAAACTTGGTGATTTCTATATCCTGACAGATCTGATGGTTTCAATAAGCCAGCAACCACGCTGGACCCAAATAGCTCTCGATACCATTCGCCATGATCCTCATCAGCCACTTGACCAGGATTTGATTTTTCCAAAACCTTCTTTACACTCATTTTTACCGAATTAAATGCATCCCAATAGCCCCTTGCTGCCATCGCGTCCCGCTGTTGGCTATCAGTTTTGTTTGTTTCAGTATCCCAGTTTCCTGCCCTTATCTTTTCAATCATATCCGGTGTAACTCTATATTTTTCAATGGACAATGAATGGTAGGCATCTGTTATGAAAATATCTTCTACCGATCTGATGTAAGAAGCGATTTCAGAGGGAATCCCTGGTTCCGGGGGAAATTGCTCGATTATCCTTTCCCTCATTCCCATCCACATTAATTTGATTCTGCTCTCGTAGGGAGATCTTGTTCGGGAATTAAAAAATGCAGGAGCTGTACTTTCAAATGGATCAGTAACTCGAATAGCATAACCTGCCTTAATCATAGTTTCTGATATAGAAAGCGCAATTTTTTCCTTACCCATATTTTTGAACGCTCCGGAGACCCTTCCCGCGATCACACTATGGCCCCCATTCAAGAGTAATTCCAAGATTTCAGAGGAATCGTTCAATAAGGATAGACCAATCCGAACATCCAACGGGTTTTGAATGTAGGTATTGGGAGAACATCTCACCAATGCAGCAGGTAAAGAATACATACGTATTCCCTGATTTACAACACATTCATTCTTATCTGGCAAATTAGCTTTCAACAAAAATAAAGAGGTGTTATACGGCAAAGGAGTGGTAGCATTATTGGCTTTTGGAGATCTTACAATCAATTGTGAAGGAATGGTCGTATTTCCTGCATGTAGCATCAAGGATTGCTCCGCTGAAACACACCATTCTTCCCCAAATCTATCTTCCAGATATTGAGCACAGAATTCCCAATAATTACTGAACCAAACCGTACTATCTCCTTGTCTGAAAGGGGGTGGAACAATCAAATACCACCCTTTATAAACCTCTTCAATGAATTTATTTTTAAGCAATCGCTCTCTATGCGTGCGGCTGAGCATTTCCGACTTAATTGCTACGACTCCTTGATCTTGAAGTCCTTTTAGTTCTTGTAGTGAATCAGCTAATTTTTCAGCAGGAGTTGACATATTCTTTCGAGAAAATGAATGTTTCTATTGGTGATTCCATAAATCGGCGATGCACTATTGCAATAATTTAATGCTGTATCAAATCTATAAAATAATGGTGTATTGTTTCAATAAAAAAATGTATTCAGTTGGTGCCTTAATGTCCTTTATTCCCTGCAAACCTGTTTTTTAATATTTTTTAAACAATAGCGGAAGCGGGAGTGTTAGCTTACTATAAAAATTAAAATAAAAACTAAAAAAAATGAAAAAATTATCCATTCTATTCTTCTCCTTATTGCTATCTGCCAATGTATTTAGCCAAGGAAAGGACATTGCAGATATCGCCATCGGATCTGCTGACCACAGCACCTTAGTTGCTGCCGTCGTAGCTGCCGACCTAGTAGGTACACTTAAGAGCGCAGGCCCATTCACGGTATTTGCACCTACCAACGCTGCCTTTGCCAAACTTCCTGCAGGCACGGTAGACACCCTATTGAAGCCAGAGAACAAAGCACAACTTGCAAAAATCTTGACTTACCACGTAGTAGCTGGCAACCTTGACGCTGCTGCAGTTGTAGCCGCCATCACCAACGGAAAAGGTTCAGTGACCTTGACTACCGTGAGCGGTGGAAAACTAACTGCTTCTCTGGATAACGGTAAAGTGAAATTGACTGACGAAGCTGGAAACGCAGCTTATGTAGTTGCTGCTGATTTGAAAGGCACCAACGGAGTGATCCACGTGATTGACAGCGTAGTTCTTCCAAAGTAATCATTCTCCATAATAATGCATTAAAAACGCTCCGGAATAAATCCGGAGCGTTTTTTTATGCCATTGACCAAAAGCATTCAAAAATTGCTCTTTTGCCTCATGAAGGGCTATTCATTCTTAAGGCGGTTTACCGCCTTTTTTTGTGCTTCCTCGCCTAGTTTCCTAAACTAAACAAAAGGATAATCTCCCTTGCTAGCAGTTTTTCTATTTAATTTTTAGGTTCCTGCTTTTATTGACTCCAATGCCATGGCTTCTAGACGAAACTTTCTTAAATCAGGCCTTCTTACATTATCAATCGGGACCTTAGCCCCTTCGCTAGTCCAGGCTAATCCGGTCCCTGATCGCTCCCAAAGTCTGCTCAGTCAGCTCCTGAAAACCATGACCCGCCACACGGTGTGGAAAGAGCTGTCATCGATTCCTTTTTCTTTTCCCAGTCACCATAGCCAAGGCATGGTCAAAATTGGGGAAAATTATTGGGTAAGCTCGGTGGAAGTCCTCCCAGAATCTCCAGGAGATCGTTCCCATGGAAAAGGACATTTATTTCAGGTAAGTTCAAGCGGCCAACTCCTAACTAGCCTAGAGCTGGGGGAAGGACCGCTGTACCATCCCAGCGGCATCGACTTCGATGGTTCACACCTTTGGATAGCCCTAGCGGCCTACAAGCCCAACAGCCAATCGATCATTTACCAAGTTGACCCTTTCAAAATGACGGCAAGGGAGGTTTTTAGATGGGAGGATCACCTTGGGGCCATCGCACTCAATCCAGATACCCAGATCTTGCATGGTGCCAGCTGGGGTTCCCGCCGTTTGTATCAATGGGATAGCAAAGGAGTTGAAAAAAACCAGAGTTCCTCGAAATCCATCCCCTCCAGCAGCCAACTCAATCCTTCCAGCTACATCGACTACCAGGACAACCAATACCTCGGCGGAGGAGAAATGCTCTATTCAGGTGTGGCAACCTACAAAAAACCGGGAGAGCCTGCCTTTTCACTTGGGGGACTGGAAATCTGGGATGTCCTCCAAGGTCAAGTCGTTCACCAGGTTCCAATACCCCTCTGGTCACCGAAAACAGGCAGAGTCATGACTCAAAATCCTTGCTTTTTGGAAGCTGTGGACCCAAATCGAGTCCGAGCCTATTTTCTCCCTGACGATAACGAGGCTACGCTCTATGTTTACGAAGCTGCGGTGGAGCTATCGAAAGAAAAATAAGCCCTTTAAGCAACAATCCTTGGGGAAATACCAGGTCAAAATTGACTTGCCAAATTTAATTTAGTGGCTTCCTGAAAATCAAGCAATGCTGCCAGGGTAGGTTGCTGGTGTTCTTTTCAAAGGTAAAGCCAGCAGCTTTGAACTCTTTTACCGCCTGTCGTTCGCTCATTTTGTGGATGGTTTTGATGGGTACATTTGGATCTTCGGCCCTAAACTCTACCAACACCAACTTACCCCCAGGCTTGAGCGCTTCCAACATAGAAAGGGCCATCTCATAAGGAAAAGAAAATTCATGGTAGACATCCACCAGCAACATCTGGTCCACACTGTTGGCAGGCAAGGCCACATTTTTCTCTGTACTCAATACGGGAAGGATGTTCTTTTTGCCTTCACGTTTGATTCGGTCCTTCAAATACGCAATCATCTCCGGTTCCACATCCACTGCATACACTTTTCCGTTACCCACCATTTTGGATAGCAAGGTGCTGTGGTAGCCACTTCCAGCACCAATGTCTGCGATAACTTGGCCTGGTTGTACAGCAAGATTTTTCAATAACTGCGTCGTGTTTTCTTCCTGCTCCCTTTCTTCTCGCTCCAACCAGCCAATTCCGTAATGGCTCATGACTTGAGCGATTTGGCGCCCCATGTACCATTTATTGATGCCATTGGGATCCCCCGGCTTCACGGTGTATCGCTCCTGTGCGTCAAGGGTAGCAGTCTGCAGGATTGCAAAAAATAACAGGGTAAATCGTAGGGAGGTTTTCATGAAGGATTGGTTTTTAAGATTATCCGTAAGTATAACAGTGGCTCAATCGAGATGTTTACCAGCACGGAAATTGAAAAGAATTCAATGAATCATAAGTTATTGGTCACAGTACTAATATCTCAGAAAAATTAACATCGCTACCAACTTCAACTTGTATTAAAGCCTCCCTTTAGGTAAAACAGGGATGAATTAATTACACAAAACCCTATATTTAAACTATTCTGCAGTCAAGAACCTTTAAAACTTAACCCAAATGAAAACCTACCCAAGCATTTTCAATGATGTGATTGGCCCGGTCATGCGAGGCCCTTCGAGTTCTCATTGTGCTGCATCCATTCGAATTGGACGCATGTGCCGTGACTTGATGGATGGAGACATCCAAGAGGTGTATGTTGAATTTGACCCGAATGGCTCACTAGCCACTACACACAAGGGACAGGGATCCGACATGGGATTGTTTGGGGGATTTTTAGGTTGGGAAGCCTACGAGGAGCGCCTGCCAGAGTACCTGATCGCCATTGAAGAAGCCGGTATCCAGGTGAAAATCGATATCCATCCCATAGGGGCTACCCATCCGAATACCTACAAACTCACGCTTACCAATAAAAAAGAAACCCGAGAGCTGACCGCCATTTCTACTGGCGGAGGGATGATTGAAATTCTTGAAATTGACGGTGCCCAGGTGTCTATGGCTGGGGATTTTTACCAGACCCTTGTCTACGTATCCTCACCGGGTAAGCTAATGGAGTTTATTGAGGCCTCCATGCCCTGCGACGAGATCGCGCTGCGCACAGGCAAATCCACCTTTATCGAAATCAAGGCCAACCAATTTCTGACAGCCGAAATCTGCACGCAGCTGCTCCAGATGGAGGAAGTGCTATTCATTAAAAAGATCAACCCAGTACTTCCGGTCATGTCCCGAAAGGGCTTGGAGGTACCCTTCATTACCTGCGAAGAAATGTTGGCTTTTAACCAGGATAAAAACCACGCCCTCTGGGAACTAGCAGTGGATTACGAAAGTATGCGCGGGAATATTTCAAGAGCCGAGGTTTTTGAAAAAATGCGGAGCATTGTGCAGATCATGCAAAACTCCATTGACCTTGGGCTGAAGGGCACGAAGTACGCAGACCGGATTTTGGGCCCTCAATCCCTTGGATTTCAGAAGCAGCTAGAGGACAAAAAGCTGGTGGAAGGCGATATTCTGAATCAAGTGATTCTCTATACCTCTGCCATGATGGAAGTCAAAAGCTCGATGGGCGTCGTGGTAGCAGCCCCAACTGCTGGGTCTTGTGGAGCACTCCCAGGTGCCATCATCGGGATAGGCAGGGGACTTTCCTTGCATGAAGACGAACTGGTCAAAGCGATGCTGGCAGCCGGTATCATTGGTGTATTTATAGCAGCTCATGCCACCTTTGCCGCCGAAGTAGGAGGCTGTATGGCCGAATGCGGCTCGGGCTCAGGCATGGCCGCAGCTGGTATTGTGGAATTGAAAAAGGGGACACTAGACCAATCGCTTGGAGCTGCCTCTATGGCCTTGCAATCTTCGCTGGGCATGATTTGCGACATGATCGCCGACCGAGTGGAAGCGCCCTGTTTGAATCGAAATGTTATGGCTGCCACCAATGCGATTTCCTGTGCAAACATGGCCTTGTCTGACTACAACCACTTGATTCCCTTGGATGAGGTCGTGGAAACCATGAAAAAGGTAGGCGATGCCATCCCGAATACCCTGCGTTGCACTGGGCTTGGGGGATTGGCGATTACCAAAACGGCGAAGAAGATTGAGGCGATGTTGAACCAACAGGAACAAGAAGCCAACAAGACCTTTTTTAAGGTCTGCTGATTTTCCTCCCTATACTACACGATTAAAAGACCATAACTCCTACTTCCTCTATGCTGATTTTTGTTTGGGTTTCCTTAATTCTCTTGGCTGTTTGGTTCTCCTTTGTATTTATCAAAGATTACTTGGCGCACCGATCCCAACTTGAAAACTCAAGTTGGCTCAAAACATCGGTGATTGGCTTTGTGGTTAATTTCTTTGATGTGTTGGGCATCGGTGCCTTTGCTCCGCAAACCGCCTTGCTCAAGTTTACCCGACAAACGGAGGACCGACTGATCCCAGGCACGATGAATGTAGCGAATACCATCCCGGTCCTGCTTCAGGCGTTTATTTTTATCACCATCATCGAAGTAGACCCGGTCACCTTGATTTTGATGCTGCTGTCCGCTACTGCGGGGGCCATGATTGGAGCGGGCATTGTCTCGCGACTATCTGAACGGAAGATCCGAATCACAATGGGAATTGCCTTGGTCGTCACCGCGGGATTTATGTTGGCCCGGATCATGAACTGGATTGAAGGTGGCGGTGATGCCATCGGACTGACCGGCTACAAGCTGGTCTTTGCCGTGGTGGTCAACTTCTTTTTGGGCGCCATCATGACTGCAGGGGTGGGTTTGTATGCCCCTTGCATGGCCTTGATTTTTGCCTTAGGGATGTCGCCAACAGTTGCTTTCCCCATCATGATGGGCTCTTGTGCTTTTCTGATGCCTGTGGCTTCCGTAAAATTTATTAAAACAGCATCCTACAACCGGAAAGCTGCCCTAGCCATGGCTATTCCAGGTTCGATAGCAGTGCTAATCGCCGCCTTTATTGTCAAATCCCTTCCCTTGGAAACCCTGCAGTGGGTTGTCCTAGGAGTGATTTTATATACCTCCGCCACGATGCTGACGGCAGCATTTAGAAAAAAGGAAGCTTAATTCTCGAGGTACGGGGAGATTCCATCCACCACCCTGAATTTTTGGGACATACTTCCCCCGACAGTTGATAGCACGAGCGTGTAGGTTCCGGAATCGATAAACTTATCGTAGTGAACAAAATACGGCGAAGCGCTCTCTTGCTTGCTGACAATCAAATCCCATCGAAATTGATTGAATCCTAAGGACCCATTAAGTGCCGTACTCCATACTTCCTTGTTTGCTACATCGCGAACCGATAGGGTCACCGGCTTGGCCTCCTTCAACCAGAAGGTGAAGGGAACTTTTTCAAGGGTTCGGTAATCCACATTCCCATGCGAAGAATTGAACCATGGCCTGCTTGCCTGTTCAATTTCAAACAAGTAGTCTTCGCGTGGTAATTTTTGCGCAAGCCCCAGTTGGATGGGCTTGAGGTTAGTTTTGTAAATACCTCTTCCATGTGTGGCCACAATCAAGTCCTGCGATCCTTCGTGAATCTCTAGATCGGCTACGGCTGCAGCAGGCATATTTACCCCCAGGTAGTGCCAGCTACTGCCACGGTCAGTCGAAACAAACACCCCTCGCATGGTTCCGGCATACAGAATGTTTTCATTCTTGGGATCTTCTTTGATTACATTCACTGGCTCATCGGGCAGGCCTGCAGCAATGCTTTTCCAATTCTTGCCATAATCCTCGGAAACATAGACATAGCTGTGTAAATCGTCGTAATTGATTCCAGTCATAGCCATGTACACCCGTGCTAGGTGGTGATTGGAAGGCGAGATGCTTCGGATGTAATTCGATGCGATCCCCGTGGACTGCTCTTCCCAGTTGGCGCCATCATTTTTTGATACCCAAAAGGCACCATGATCAGTTCCCACATACAACAATCCCTTGGCTAGCGGAGATTCTACAACTGTTCCTGCTGCCACTGATTTCTTTTCAGCCATGGAAGAACGGGCAAGATTCGGACTGATGGCCTGCCAGGTGTCTCCCCGATCCGTACTTTTCATCAGGTAATTTCCAGCCTGATACAAGGTTTTGTGGTCGTAAGCAGACAAAAAGTAAGGTGTCATATAATTGAACTGAAGGGTATCCTTGCTCTCTTTGGGGAGACTGGGCTTTACGGAGACTGCTACGTCTTTGGACTTGTCCAATCGCATCACGTCCCCATGCTGTCGGCTGTAGTAAATAATGTTCCGGTCCACTGGGTCCACTGCGGTCACGCAGCCATCGCCTCCGTCCCAGGCATCAATCCAAACATAGTTCCAGGGGTCTGGAAACCGGGTATTCAATTCTTTGGGAGGTCCCGATACCGTGGCATCATCCTGTGTACCTCCGTAAATGGTGTAATTGGCTTGGTCCAGGGTGATGTCGTAAAATTCTCCCGTGGGAATGTTGTTGTAATGCATCCAAGTCAATCCCTTGTCATGGCTTACATAAAATCCGCCATCATTCCCCAATGCGAGGTGATTCGGGTTGTTGGGATTAATCCATAATTCGGTTTGATCCAAATGTAGTCCTTGGGATAGGCTTGGATTCATGCGCGACACCTGGCCTCCGATAAACTTAAATGTCTTCCCTCCATCTTGGCTATGTGCCAGGCGGATCCCCAAGCAAAATACCTCTTCGTCATTTTTTGGATTTACATACACATCCGTGAAGTACCAACCGATGGTGGTGAATAATTGGAAGGGGCCCGTATGGGTTTTGGTCCAGCTCAGCCCTCCATCGATCGTTTTGTAAAGTTCAGCGGACTGACCCTCCGGGTAGTTTAGATTGTCCACCAGCGCATAGGCCTTATTTGGGTTGGTAGCGGAAACTGTGAGGCCAATCCTGCCCACTTTGGGGCCAGTTGGCAAGCCTTGATTGCACTTACTCCAGGTGGTACCACCATCTACGCTGCGGTAGATGGCACTAGTTTCGCCAGAAATGCCCGGGTACATTTCCCAAAGAGAGGCATACATGATTTGAGGATTTGCGGGAGAAATGACAATTTCATTGGCCCCGGTCATTTCATTTACATACAATACCTGTTCCCAAGTCTTTCCCCCATTGGTAGAGCGGTAGAGTCCACGGTTTTTATTTTTGGACCAGAGGTGACCGAGGACCGCTGCAAAAACTATTTCCGGATTGGTCGGGTGAATTTCGATTTCTGCAATGGACCAGGAATCTTCCAAGCCAATGGAATTCCAGGTGGCTCCTGCATCATTTGAGCGAAACATTCCTGTACCAGGAAGCGTGAAGTTTCGGGGCTTTTTTAGGTTTTCACCCGTTCCAAGGTAGATGATGTTTGAGTTGGAAGGAGCCAATTCCACATCTCCAATTCCTATGGAAGACTGCTCCTCGAAGATGGATTTCCAGGTGATGCCGTTGTTTGTGGTCTTCCACAATCCTCCCGATCCAAAGCCAGCATACATGGTGCTCGGATTTTTGGCATCCACTTGGACTACATCGGCGCGTGCTGAATTGACCGCTGGGCCCAGTGTGATCCAATCCAATTTGTAGGGCGTCTCTGCTTTCATCTTGCGATAGGTTTGAAAGGAGGACTCCAGTGGAGATGCCGGTTGCTGGGAGAAAGCCGGAATTGAGAAAAGTAGCAGTAGGAAAAGCTTAATTCCTTTGGATAAATAGTTCAGGGTTGAATTCATGCTTGGGTGTAGAATTTAGAATTGACAAGGATTGGATAAGAATCCCTGCGTGTTTGTCTTAACCAAAAACACATCCCCACTTTGGGGATATTCTTGCAGTTGGGCCTCGGTGAGATTTTCTCTTGCCGTCGTGATGAGTAAATGATCTAAATTTTCCCCTCCAAAAACGCAAGATGTTACATGAGGAGCAGGCAAGGCAATTTTTTTCAAAAGCTTTCCGTTTTCCGGATCCCAGCAATAAACTCCAAATCCTCCGTAGTGCGCGACCCAGAGTTTTCCCTCTTGATCCATACTCATTCCGTCGGGTGTGCCCCATTCTTTTGGTACGCGAATGACCGTTCGATCAAAATTGATTTCGCCTGTTTCCAAATCAAACTGATATGCCCTTATTTCCTGGGTGGGGCTATCGATGTAGTAGAAGGTTTCATTGTCGGAAGTCCAAGCCATTCCGTTGGAAATGGTAATCTTACCCAACATTTTTTCCGGACTTAGGTCTGAGGTAATCTTATAAAGAGCACCTGAT